>JAYVOS010000031.1:0-2761 GCA_043757775.1 Chloracidobacterium sp.
TGCCGTAAACCACCCAAGCTTTTTCGAAAAAATGATAATCGATGCGGCTGACCACATACATCGCCACTAGGCCGATCAGCGTATACGTGATCTGTTTAAAGAAATAGGTGTTTTGGCTGACGCTGTCCGTCTCTTTCAGGGCGAACATCGCGGACGCAGAATAGACCATCATCGCCCCAAATAGAGCGAGCGCGGCCGCAATGCCGAATAAAAACCAGTCTATGCCCTTTTCCTGCGCCATTTTTTCCTGTCGGAACCGCCTGCGTAAGTGGGCGGTCAGACTTATAGTGTTACTGGCCGCCCGCTAACGCAGGCGGTTCTGACAATCTCAATACCGCTTCCTTAAACACAGTCCCGCGTTCCTCGTAACTCTTAAACATATCAAAACTTGCACAAGCCGGAGCAAGCAGGACATAATCACCTTTTTCAGCGGCTGAAAAGCCTTTTTCAACCGCATTGTGCATTGTTTCCGCACGAATGGTCTTTGCGTGGCCTTTCAATTGAGATTCGATGTTGTCCGCGTCTTCTCCGATCAGGATCAAAGCTCTTACCGAGCTTTCGACAAGCTCGATCAGCGGTGTGTAAGGAGCATTTTTCCCTTTCCCGCCGAGTATTAAAACCGTTTTCCCTTCGCCTCCGCTCAGCGCCTCAAGCGCCTTTGACGTCGCATCGACCGAGGTCGCTTTCGAGTCGTTGTAAAACTTGACGCCATTGATCTCGGCGACAAATTCTATCCTATGCTCGACTCCCTTAAAATTTTTGATCGTCTCACGCATTGATTCAGGGTCGGCACCGCACGCGAGTCCCGCAGCTAGAGCAGCGAGAACATTCTCGACGTTATGCAGGCCTCGCAGGAAAATGTCTTCGCGTGTCGTCAACACTTTTTCCTTGCCGTTTGCCTTACAAACAAGCTCATTTCCGCGTAGAAACAGCCCGTCTTCTAATTCACGCTTAACGCTAAACATCACGGCGTTCGCCTTCAATCCAGCCACCCAATCAGCCGTTATCGGGTCGTCGGCATTCAATACAGCGACATCGTCGGTTGTCTGATTCATAAAAATACGATGTTTTGCCATCGCATATTCATGAAAACCTTCGTAGCGATCGAGGTGATTTGGCGTTACATTAAGGCACAAACCCACATTCGGCCGAAAATCTACGATCGTCTCCAACTGAAAACTCGAAAGCTCCGCAACCGTCCAAGTGTCGTCCGTCGAAGTCTCCGCAAGACTCAACAAAGGCGTCCCAATATTACCGCCGACCCGCGTCACAATTCCCGCATCTTTTAATATCTCGCCGATCAGAGCGGTCGTCGTCGTCTTGCCGTTAGAGCCTGTGATGCCGACGATACGGCCTTTCATAAACCGAAATGCAAGCTCAACCTCGCCGATAACTTCGCCGTCTTTGCGATCAACATATCGCGCCGGAATTGTGTTCGTCGGAACGCCGGGCGAGATCACCACAAGGTCGATCTGATCCAAAAGCCACGACGGAAGATCGCCGGACATAAGCCCGACGTTGTGCGTAGTTGTCAAAGAACGAGCCGCCTCAGACCATCCCGCGACCTCTTTTTTATCGTGCAGAGCAACAGTCGCACCTCGTTCCGAAAGAAATCGAGCGGACGCAACGCCCGATTTCCCTGCTCCCAGAACTAAAGCTTTTCTTCCCTCTATCTGCATCTTTTAACGCAAAGTCGCAAAGACGCTAAGAACGCAAAGAGGACTAATTATAAAGATATATCTCATAAAATATGACAATTAATTAACTACTAAAAACGACATCTTATCTTCACTTTGCGGCTTTGCCTCTTGGCGTCTTTGCGTTGAGATTCTTATCGCAATTTGAGCGTCGATAAACTCAATAAAGCAAACAAGATAGCTACGATCACGAATCGAAAAACTATCTTCGGCTCTTTCCACCCTGACATTTCAAAATGATGATGGAGCGGCGTCATTTTGAATATTCGTTTGCCCGGCATGCCATTTTTCTTAGTCAATTTGAATACTGAAACCTGCAGCATTACCGAAAGAGCCTCAAGAATAAATACCCCGCCGATAAACGGCAGCAGAAATTCCTGCTTTGTTAAAATAGCCACCGTCCCAAGCGCACCGCCGATCGCTAGCGATCCTACGTCGCCCATAAAAACCTCGGCAGGCGGTGCGTTATACCACAAAAATCCGAGGCTCGCGCCGACCATCGCTCCGCAAAAAACCGTCAACTCAGCCGCCGCAGGGTTATGTGTAATGTCTAGTCTTTCTGCCCAGCGAGCGTCACTCGCGATGTAAGTTAATCCCGTGAGAGCTGACATCGCGATAAACGTCACACTGATCGCTAGACCGTCCAACCCGTCAGTCAGATTTACCGCGTTAGATGATCCCAATAGAATAAAAGCGATAAAGAAGAAATAAATTATTGGCCCGACATAGCTGATACCCGTTGGATCAGCCGTGGCTTTGAGAAACGGGACGCTTAGATTCCATGGGTAATTTCCCCACGCCCACAGCACGCCCCACACCAGCAGAGCCGTTATTAACTGTCCGGCGAGCTTTTGTTTGCCCGTCAGTCCGAGACTGCGTTTTTTGACGATCTTGATCCAATCGTCAGCAAATCCGACGGCTGCAAACAGCGTTGTCGCACCGAGTGCGATCCAAAGATACAGACTGTCCGGCCTCGCCCACAGTATCGACGAGAGAAATACAGAGCCAATTATCAGCACGCCGCCCATCGTCGGAGTTCCGCGTTTTTCCTGATGCGAAGCAGG
>JAYVOS010000032.1:0-2751 GCA_043757775.1 Chloracidobacterium sp.
TGTTCATTGATCGATTTATTCATTGAGTCATTCCGAAATGGAAAAATGAATAAATGATCAAAATGAAAAAATCTCAACTACGCTTTCTTAACCATGACCAACCCGCCATTCGGCCCCGGGATGGCTCCACGAACCATCAATAAATTGTTTTCGACATCTACCTTTGCAACGGTCAGATTCTGAACCGTAACGCGGGCGTCGCCCATGTGACCCGATGAACGCGTTCCTTTAATAACACGCGACGGATATGCCGACTGGCCGATCGAGCCGGGTGCCCGGACGTTCATCGAACCATGCGATTCCGGTCCTCGCTGAAAATTGTGCCGTTTGATCGTACCGGCAAAACCGCGTCCTTTTGACTTTCCGATGACGTCGATCTTGTCCCCGTCCGCAAAGACGTCAACCTTGATCTGATCACCGATCGCGGCATCAGGCTCGCCTGCCTGGCGAAACTCTCGCAAAACGCGGGTCGGAGGCGTGCCGCCGCCCGTTTTTTCAAAGTGTCCGCGAAGCGGCTTTGAAACGTTTTTCAAACGAACCGGCTTGTCCTCGACAAGGCCAAGCTGGACGGCGTTATAGCCATCACGGCCGGCCGCACTTTTCGTCTGGATGACAACGCACGGTCCCGCTTTGATGACCGTAACCGGAGTTACAGTGCCATCCTCAGCAAAGAGCTGCGTCATTCCGACTTTTCTACCAATGATTCCACTAATCATAGTTTTTTAAGTTAACCAAGTTAGCCGAGTTAGCTGAGTTTGCAGAATGAGAAAGTTTTTAACTCGGTCAACTCTGGAACTCTGTAACTCGGTAAACTAATTCTTCCCGAACGCCTTGATCTCGACATCAACACCGGCCGGCAGATCCAATTTCATCAACGCATCGACCGTTTCGGCCGTCGGATCGAGAATGTCCATGAGACGCTTGTGCGTCCTGATCTCGAACTGCTCCCGCGACTTTTTGTCGACGTGCGGCGATCTCAATACCGTCCATTTATTCTTGACGGTCGGAAGGGGTATCGGCCCTGCGATCCTTGCGCCCGTTCTCTTCGCCGTTTCCACGATCTCGGCTGTGGACTGGTCCAAAACGCGGTGATCGTAGGCCTTTAACTTGATGCGAATCTTTTCGTTTAACATAATTCTCAGTAATCAGAAGCCAGTAATCAGAAATCAGAATATTCTGACTTCTGGATTCTGACTTCTGGATTCTATTCCACGATCTCCGAAACCGTACCGGCACCGACTGTTCGGCCGCCCTCGCGGATGGCGAAGCGGAGGCCCTTTTCCATGGCGATCGGTGCAATCAGGGTGATCTCCATCTGGATGTTGTCGCCCGGCATGACCATCTCGACTCCGGCGGGCAGGTTTGCGACACCCGTCACGTCCGTTGTTCTGAAGTAGAACTGCGGGCGGTAGCCGGTGAAGAATGGCGTGTGTCGTCCGCCTTCTTCCTTGGTCAAGACATAAGCCTCGGCCTTAAACTTTGTGTGCGGCGTGATCGAGCCCGGTTTGGCGATGACCTGTCCGCGTTCGATCTCTTTACGCTCAACACCACGCAGCAGCAGTCCGACGTTGTCCCCCGCCATTCCGCTGTCGAGCAGCTTCTTGAACATCTCGACGCCGGTTACAACTGAGGCTCTCGTGTCCTTGATACCGATGATCTCGACCGCCTCATTGATGTTGATCTTTCCGCGTTCGATTCTGCCCGTCGCGACCGTGCCTCTACCCTGAATCGTAAAGATGTCTTCGACCGGCATCAGGAACGGCTTGTCCATTTCGCGGGCAGGTGTCGGGATGAAATCATCCACTGCCTGCATCAGCTCGTCGATCTTCGGCTCCCACGCGGCGTCGCCTTCGAGAGCTTTCAGTGCGCTGCCCTGAATGATCGGCGTGTCGTCGCCAGGAAACTCATAGGATGTGAGCAATTCGCGGATCTCCATGTCCACCAGTTCGAGCAATTCGGCATCATCGACCGAGTCAACCTTGTTCATGAACACGACCATCGAAGGCACACCCACCTGACGTGCAAGCAGGATGTGCTCACGCGTCTGAGGCATCGGGCCATCCGTCGCCGCCACAACAAGGATCGCTCCGTCCATCTGCGCGGCACCCGTGATCATGTTCTTGACATAGTCAGCGTGGCCCGGACAGTCGACGTGGGCGTAGTGGCGGTTGGCCGTCTCGTACTCGACGTGTGAGGTCGCAATTGTGATACCGCGTGCCTTCTCTTCCGGAGCGTTGTCGATCGAATCAAACGACCGAAACGCCATCTTCGCGTTGTGCTTCGACATCACCTTTGTGATCGCCGCCGTCAATGTCGTCTTCCCATGATCAACGTGCCCAATCGTACCAATATTCACGTGCGGCTTGCTGCGATCGAATTTTTCTTTGCTCATAATCTACCTTCCAAAAAAATTATTTAGCCAAATAGCCCCAATCTCTAAAAAGTCCCTGCAAACTCAAATCATCCTTAAACGCCTGGTAATAAATATATTCGGGTGCCAAATCTGCCCCATTTTCCCAAACTAAAGTGTCAAGCTCCGGATCAATAACAAACCGGGCAAATTCGGTCTCGTCTTGCAATTTCTCAAAAATACCGCCTTTCAAGGCTTCAGTGAGGTCCGCAACCCCTCTCTTACCATCGTTGAAGCCGACTTCCACCCGATATCCACCTAAGTGCTTTGCTTCAACTAAGTGCAAGATCATTTCTACTCCAACGGCTTGATCGGGTTCGGCATTTCTTTCCTTTCACAAA
>JAYVOS010000033.1:0-2733 GCA_043757775.1 Chloracidobacterium sp.
TCTCTTATTCTGTCAGTATTTTTTGGAGGAGTTTGTGACTTTTCGCCTTATTTTTATTTCTTTAGTTATTCTTGCTCTTAGCATCGCTAACTATGCTCAGATCGATTCCGTAATTGGTCAAATTTCCAATTCACCTGCCGAATCATTTGCCGGCGGTATGAGCGGAGATGGCAGGTTTATTGTTTTTGAATCGAGGGGCAACATTGCCACGGAAAACCCTCGAAATGAAGATGCTAATGTAGAAATCTTTCTTTTCGATTACGCTCAGAGACGCATATTTCAGATTACTGACACCAAAAGCGTTTTGTTTGATACAAATGCAGCTACGTTCTATAGCAATATTAGAGTTGAGATAGTTAACCGTAATCCCGTTATCAGCAACGACGGTAAATGGATCGCGTTTAGCTCGAACGCGACGACATCCACCCCGACCGTTCCTAATACAACAAATCCAGGCAGCTTTAACGGAAATGCCTTCACGGCCCCGACCCCTGTTCCCTCGCCAACAACGACTCCAACGCCGAATCCGATCCTCGCTGCTACACCTACACCGGTGCCCTCGCCTAGCCCGACACCTTTGGCAAATCCTTTGACACTAGATGCAAACATGGAGGTATGGATCTATCAGATACCTGTTTACGCTCCTGTTGCGAATTTATCGACCGGAACCGAGATCCCTTTAGTCAATTTATCCGCAGGTGCATTTACACGTGTTACCAACACAGACGCAAGTCAGTTACCAAGACCTGCAAATACCACAATCGGAACTGGAGCATTTGTCGCTGATGACAACCACGATATTAGTATTAGCGATGACGGCAGTTTGTTAGCATTTGCATCGACACGAAATCTAGTTCCCGGTATCGGTAATGCTTATCCATTAGATGACAATGATGAGATATTTACTTATTCACGAATTGGAGCAGTATTAAATCAGGTTACAAAAACCACGCGTGGCCCGATATCAAACCCTATATATAATAAAAATCCTACAATCTCAGGCAATGGACAGCGCGTTGTATTCGCTAGTACAGGTGACAATCCGATAGTGGGTATGACCGGAGGCAATAACCCGTTGGCAAGCCGAAACGAAGAGATTTTTTACTCCGACTTAGCTGCTGGAGCACCTACGGGAACTAAAAAGCAAATTACCGTAACAACACCGACCAATTTGGGAGATCCGGTAAATGTACTCGACTTGGGTAGGAGAATGAGTCGTGACGGCAGATATATCGCATTTGATTCAGGGGCTGACCTTGCAAATGAAAACGGCGGTGTAAACTATTCATCCTTTGCACTTTATCTCTATGACACTACAACTAGCACGTTTCGCCGAATCTGCTCGAGAAGCAATGCCGATACGGGTGCTACTGGAGGCGATCTGCAGCATTACCCGGGATTCACCGATAATAATTCATCAGGAACGCCATCAACTTTAGTGTTGGAGACAAGGATGAATATTAAAGCTGACGGCACGATACCGGCAACTGCTTCCGATGGACTGAACCCGGACATTGTCCGCCCCGGACAGGTTTACTCGTATCCACTGAATGTCCCTGCAGCCACGGCTACTTTTACCCGGCTCGCTCTCTTTCCTACACCGCAGTTTTATCTATCATCCGTTCAGTTAATACCAAGTGACTCATTGCAGCGAATGACGTTCAATTTGGCTGCTACAGAACTAGGAACTGGTAATTTTGATTTACAATCAGAGGTTTATTATTTTCTAAAGCCGACATCGACCAGCACATCTACTTTTCGACTAAATTTAAAGACCGGGGCTAGCGGTATGACCGTAACTCAATATGCTGTGCCGACACCTACACCTATGCCAACGCCAGTACCCACTCCAACTCCGATTCCGACGCCTACTCCTACACCAAATCCGTCGCCGACGGCTACCCCTATCCCGACGCCAAGCCCTACACCGGTAACACCTGCGACCGTTTTGGGCATTTCACCAGGGATGCTTGCCATTCTTGATCTTGGCAGGAACAATGTTATCAGCTCAATGACGGCAGTAAGCACTCTGAGTCGTACACCAAATCTACCTTTAGAGCTTAGCGGGGTCACGATATCCATTAATGGCGTTGCCTGTGGTCTCAGGTCAGTTAATTCTAATCAGATCGAGTTTGTCCCGCCAGTTGGCCTCGCAAGTGCCACCACCGGAACAAGTTACCCAATCGTGGTTAATAACAACGGGATTAAGCTAAAAAGCAACGTCACGATAGTCCCCGTTCGGCCTGATATTTTTAATCAGGCAATGGTCGTAGCACCTGGTGGAAGAGCAAAACTCTTTAATGTTACAAACAGGGTATTTACTACTGAACCTTTTGTAATAAGGACGATCATGCGTCGGGGAGACAAGCTTGGGCAGAGCGTTTTACGCCTTTATTTGACCGGTGTTTCTAACGTGTCGGCAAACTTAATATCGATTCGAATAAAAGATAAGATCATAATCGGCGGAACGCCCACCTCAGGATCTACCCAGCTCATCGAACCGGGAGTTTACACTATCGATTTTATATTACCGGCGGAAACTGAGGGTCTTGGAGATTCACCGGTTGTTGTTACAATTAATGCCGGCAGCATTATTTTTACATCGCGGCTGGATGATACAAGTACGAAAACATCCATACTCTAACGAAAATAATTTTTTACAGAAAAAGGCGGGACTTCTCCGCCTTTTTCTGTAAAAAATTATTTTCGTTAGAGTATGGATGTTTTCGTACT
>JAYVOS010000034.1:0-10109 GCA_043757775.1 Chloracidobacterium sp.
TAGGCAACGAAAAAGAGGCCGGAAAAGGAATTAGTCCTTTACTTACCGACCGACGAATGATAGGATTTTGCCAGTTTTAACGTCTGTGACTTTTAAAAACGCGGCGTGCCAATTTCACGCATCTTACTAAATTGGAGACATGGACACGACCACTAACTATCAAGACCCTCAAATTAGAAAGCTATACGGCTCCGATCCCCGTGAAGTACCCCTGTATTCAATTTCCGATGTAGCTCAGTATGTTAAAGTCGCGGAAAACACGCTGCGATCTTGGGTTAATAAACGAGAGCATACGGTACGGGGGCGGATTCGTTATAACAAGCCCTTAATCAACCTCCCGAGTTCAAAAAGCGAGCGTCTTTCGTTCTTAAATCTAGCAGAAGCGTTTACTATTAGCTTCTTAACTCGTGTGGAACGCATTTCATTTGCCAGAATTCGAGTTGCGATCGAAACAATGGAACGAATTTTTGATAATTCGCCACATCCACTTTTAGACCGCGACTTTTGGACAGATACAGTTGATCTCTATACTCAGGAGTATGGCGGCCTAATTAACCTATCAAACTGGGGCCAGTTTGAATTCGACAAGTTTATTCAGATCCATCTCCACCGGATAGAGCGTCAAACTTTGGATATGTCCCCTGTTAAAGTTTATCCATTTGCACGTAATCTTCAGTTGAATCTGTTTAAGGATAAGACGGAGATAGAGACAAAAAAGATAATAGACAAATCCCCCAAAGATATTGAGGTTGATCCGCTGATCGCCTGGGGGCGTCCGACAATCACCGGCACAGGCGTTTCGGTAGAAGTAATTGCAAGTCGGCGAAGAGCGGGGGAAACGATACGCTTTATCGCGAAAGACTATGGGATCAAAGAAAAACAGGTCCGCGAAGCGATTGGATACGTCGAGCTTAGGCGAGTCGCTTAAAGACCATATATTCTTTATTGATCGATGTTCAGGAAAAGAAATCTCCCAAGTCTTCGTAGAACTGGGATTAAGGTTTGAACTGCATGACGATCTTTTTCCGCGTAACACCCCCGATCCGGTATGGATCGGATATTGTGGCGCTAAAAAGAGAGTGGTAATCACGAGCGATCGCGAAATCCGACATAACGAACTCGAATTTCAAGCTGTTATGAACGCCAAAGTGGCGTTTTTCGTGTTTACGAGAGTTGATTGGCTGACAACTGAAAAACAAGATTCGGTTCGGACAGGAATGCCTAAAATGGCGAATTTGATACTCAACGAGCGTTACAGCTTCATTGCCCGTATTACTAAAAGCGGCACCATCGAGAAATGGTACAACCACAAAGGAACGGATCAATTAAACAAGAAAGGTCGCTAAGCAGCGGTCTTTTTTTTATCCAACTTTTGGGTATTCGCTTTTGCAACCCTCCGATCAACTTCTTTTTTAGGAACTGCCAGAAGTTTTTTTGCCATATCTTTGAAACGTTCAAACTCTTCTGACAACGGTGTTTCTGAAAGCTTCTTATTTTTCATAATTCAAGTATATCACGCCCAATAAATCCCCTGCGCCAAGCCAGATAGGTGTGTCAAGTATATTATTGCCAACTTTTTGCTTGTATTATCAATACAACATAGTATATTCTATAAAACAGATGTCGAATTTGTCAAGACATTTGTTTTATTAGGGACTTTAGCGGAGGGAAACACACATGAATATAAAACCAACACTCAATTACGCGGATGATACGGGGCTGGACGATATGTTTGTCGTTAAGCGGGCGAATGAATGGATACAGGGTTCGAAGGTAAGGGCGATGCCTAAGACACTGTTTGGCGAATGCTGGCTCGAAGGCGAGCTGGCGTGCGGGGATGGGCAAGAGCCTGCTGGCGGTGCAGATCGCGGAATCTATTGCTCGCGGAAAACCGATCGAGCCTTTTGGGCTTTCGGCAAAGCCGCAGGGTGTGCTGTACATCGACCTCAAGCTGTCGGACAAGCAGTTTGAGATACGTTACGCTGCGGAATTTGAGTCTGAGCACGGCGAGTTTTTGAAAAACCATTACCGGTTTTCGGACAGGTTTCACCGCGTCGAGATCGATATAAATCGCAAGCTACCCGAAGGCTACTCTTCGTTCGCGGAAGTGCTGCCACTAATAATTAAAAAAATAGCACTTGAAAAGCGTGCAAAGGTCGTCATTATCGACGACATAACTTGTTTGCAGACATCGGTTTACGGTTATCGCGAGACTCCGCCGCTGATGAGGGAATTGAAGCGTTTGCAGCGCGAGATGGGCTTGTCGTTTCTAGTACTTGCGAGCGAGCCGGGCCGCGACGTTTCACGCTCCCCGACTTCTCTAAGGCTGCTCGACCGTTTTGCGGACAATGTTTTCACCATCGGCCGGAGCACGGACGACACGGGCTATCGCTATATCAAACACATACGCTCGCAGAGCACAGATGTTATCCACGATGCGTCGCACGTTGCGGCTTTTGAGATAAAACGGCTGGACGGCAATTTTTTAGGGTTTGACGTGTGTGCTTGCGTGACGGAAAAGGCGATGAAAAACATCCGTAACGAACCCGACTGGCCGTTAGTAAAACAGGTGAAAAAACTTTCGGACGAGGGCAGGAGCATTCGTCGGATCGCCGACGATCTCAAACTGCCGAAAACAAAGGTCCACCGTATGCTGCAATTATGGGAACCGGAAGACCAGCGGCAGGATGGAGCAGCAGCAGCAGCAGTACCGGACAAGGGCAAGCCGACCGATCAGTATTATTTCCCTGGCCGTGAGGAATACAATGCGGCACTTGCACATCCGCGTTTTTACTCAATGTATAGCGACGACACACCCGAAGACTGGGCGCTCCGCCGCGAATACGGTGACATCGACAATGCCCGGTATGAGGCACGAAAAGAATGGCTCGCCACCGGCAAAGCTCCGGCCCTTGCCGAAATGCTCGCCCGGAAAGCAGCGGAAAGGACAGTAGCAGTCGCAGCGGCAGGAGCAGTGGAAGAATTGACGGGCGGGCCTGAAACGGAACCTCTCGATATGGGTCTAAAACGAGTCGTTCGCAACGGACGCGAGATCCTTGTCGAAAAAGAATTCGAAAACGGCAAACCGCAGATCTGGTATGACTTTGACCGGTCAGGCAGAAAATGCCGAAAAGAACACAGCGGCACAGGCGTCACGGTCACGCGGGTTTAGGCGTCGTGGTAACGGGTCAGAACCGGGAGCGGTAGCGACTGGGTTTTTATTACCACCAGTCAAAGTCTGGCAATTTGTCACCTTGCTCGTTGTTTACATAGCTGCACGATTCCCAAATACTGTTTTCATTCCACAGTCTGCGTTTGCTTAAAGGCCCTGCCTGAAGCAGCGACAACGCCCAATACAGGAATTGATAGCGGTCTTCGGTCGCAAGCTGTTGTGCGTCGTGCAGATCCGTCGGTTCGCCAATAACGCGGTAGGTGGCGGCAGCCTTTTCAGGCTCAGCCTGTCTATTTGCGGCGAAGCTCTGCTTCGCCGTCGAGTCTCCCCCAACTTCTTCGAGGCTGTGCCTCGGATCGGCGGCGGAGCCGCGCTGGTCTTGGGTGGTATCTGTCGGAAAAGCAGAGCTTTTCCGCAAATAGAGCGGCGAAGCCGCCTTTGTTCCGACTGGCAGCTTCCCGAAGTTTCCTTCGAGCGATTCTTGAGCAACGCAATGGAGAGTTGTGTCACGTCGATACCGATCCATTGACCATTTAATTTCTGTGCGGTCGCCCTCGGGAAGGATAAAGGATTAAGGCGAAAGGATAAAAAAGGCTTCGTTCATATTGAACGAAGCCTGTTGATGTAGGAACCCAGACGCTCCCGCTCCTGGTTTTGACCCGCGTTATCTTTACTGCTTACGAGGTGTAAGGGAGACGTTGCGTTCGAGGGAATCCCATATTTGGAGATAGATCTGAGTTTCGCGGGGGATGAGGACTGTCCAGCTTGGGCCGCCGCGGTTTATGTAGCCGGCGAGTTTTGCGGGGTTTGAGTTGTAACCGGCGGCCATTAGATGCTCTTGTGAGGCGATGCCGGTCTGCATTGCTTGGGTGACGGTGGGGCTGGCGGCGAGGTCGTTCCAGGTCATCTGCATGTAGAGCAGCATCGCCTGCGTGGCATTGACGTGGCTGCGCATTCCCTCGACAAAATCGGGCATCAATCCGGCGTTAGGATATCGCGCCCGGATCATACGATATGTCGGCGGTATCATTTGCACCATGCCACCGGCTCCGGCCGAGCTGACCGAATAGCGAAAGGTCTGGCCCTCGTTGAGAGCGTATAGCGTAAAGATGTCGTTGTAGATATTTGACTGAAATTCGGTGCGAAACCGTAGGTGATCGACGTGCTCGACGGTGGCGAGTCGTTCGGCAATGTCGGCGACCTTTGGCTGGATCACATAGCCGCTGGTACGCAAACGGTCGCGGGCGATCTCGATCGTGTTATGGACGTAAAAGCGTCCGGCGTTGACAACCTCAGGCGTAATAAGACCTGGATGCGTTGAGACATAATATGCCATTTCCTGCATCACACCGCGCGTTTCGCGTGGGTATTGGACGACCAGCGGCTGATGAGCCTTGCCGTTCATATCGGTGACGGTGACGGGCGTGTTGACGCCGTTGCCGCGGACGGTGCGTGAGATTATCTGTTTGCCGTTCGTGGTCAATGCAACGGTGCCGGTGCCGGTATCCAAAAACTGATCCTTGGTTATCACATACGAATCGATCTGCCGCGTCGTCTCATCATAAAATGCGATGCGGATCAGCTTCGTTGGATTGACCGGCTCAACCGAAGCGATCGTCAGCGGTCGACCTGTAAGATAGCGTTTTGCTTCAGCGATCTTTGATTTTATTTGGGCAAAGCTGAGGCCTTTGTATGAAAGATTGCTCGCCTGCGAAGGTGCCGCAGAGTTGACAGGTGGAACATACGGACTGCCTGTTATCGGAGCACTGCCGACTACGATAGGCGTTTGTGACGGCTTTGGATATGGCGTCGGCGTGCGTGCGGGCTGTGTAGGCGGCAGCGTGCTGGTTACTATTACTCTCGAAGGTGTCGGCACGGGCTGGAGCAAGGTTGATTGTGCAAACGTTGAAATTGTCGAAGCCGCGAAGACAAGGATGCTAAGATACACATTTTTTTTCATATTTGTTATCGGAGAGTTTGTTGCCGGATGTGTCGATTTTTGCAATCAATTATCGGCGACAGCTATAAGATTCTCTTAAATGATAAGCGGTTGTCAAACATTTTCGAAAAGATTATCGCTAGTATAATGAATGCTTATGGATGTTGCGGGATTGTCTAGTTGCGTTTCATAATGTATAACTTAGCTTTTCGCCTGTATTTTGCGGGCGTTCGCTTATGAATAAACTCTTTGGAACAGACGGTATCAGGTCTCACGCGGGCGAGTTTCCGCTGGATGAAAAGACGGTGCGGGCGATAGGGGCTTCGTTGACACGACAGTTTCGCGAAAAGCTTGGGCGCGGGCCCCGATTTATAACCGGACGCGACACACGAGACTCCGGCGAGTGGATCGAAAATGCCTTTCACGCCGGTGCCCACGCCGAAAACGCCGTATGCGAATCGGCCGCTGTCATCACCACACCGGGCGTAGCGTATCTTACGAAAGCGTTTGATTTTGACGCTGGCATTGTGATCAGCGCTTCGCATAACCCCTATCAGGACAATGGGATAAAGATATTTTTGCCGACTGGGAAAAAGACCGGGGAAGACATTGAACGCAGGATAGAGAGCGACATTTACGCCGATGCGGACGGCGACCTATCGCATGGGGCAGCGGCTGATATCTCGCGAGTGGATGAGTTTCGAAACGACTATCTTGGGCATTTTAAGGACAATGCACGCGGATTTAAGGCACATGGAGCGAAGATAGTTATTGATTGCGCTAACGGAGCTGCGTCCGATCTTGCGACCGAGCTTTTTGTCGGTCTCGGGGCCGATGTTGTCGCGATCCACGATGAGCCGGACGGCAAGAACATCAATGAAAATTGCGGCTCGCTGCATCTCGAACATTTGCAGGCGAAAGTGTTGGAAGAACGAGCGGCGTTTGGCGTGGCATTTGACGGCGATGCGGACAGGGCTTTGTTCGTGGATGAAAAGGGAAATATCATCGACGGCGACGCGACGCTATGGATCATGGCACAGTTTTTGCAGTCGCACGGCAAGCTGGCAAATTCGACTGTCGTCGCGACCGTGATGAGCAACCTCGGTCTCGAACTCGCTCTTAAGTCCAGAGGCATCAGTCTGTTGCGGGCAGATGTAGGCGACAAATATGTACTTGAAGAATTACTCAAAACCGACTCTGAGATCGGCGGTGAACAGTCTGGACACATCATCTACCCGGAACTTAGCCTCGTCGGCGACGGTATGATGACGGCGTTATTACTGCTGATGGCAGTTACGGAAAAGGGCGTTACACTGTCGCAAGCGACCGAGGGCTTCGTCCGTTATCCGCAAATTTTGAAGAATGTCATGGTCAATGAGAAGCGTCCGTTCGAAGACGTGCCGGACATTGCCGCAGCTGCGAAACAGGTCGAATACGAGCTCGACGGCACCGGCCGCTTGTTGCTCAGATATTCGGGCACCGAAAATCTCGCCCGAGTGATGATCGAGGGCAAGGATCAGGCTGTCATCGAGGCTCTCGCCGGACGGCTGGGCGACGTGATAGAAAGGGCTCTTGGTTAAAATGGGGACAAACACCATAAAAATCGGATTTTCGCAGGAATCGTTAGGCTACGACATCAAGATCGGCCACGATCTGCTCGCGGACTGCGGTAAATGGGCGCGAAAATGCCTCGGCAAAGACGCTGCAAAGATCGTCATCGTCTCAAATCCAACAGTCTTGAAACTCTACGGACGGCAGGTCATAGAAAGCCTCGCGGCAGAGGGTTTTACTATCTCGTATTTTTTGATGAAAGATGGCGAAACGCATAAAAACCTGCGAACGGCCGAGTCGGCTCTTCGGTCGTTTTCGGAATCAGGGTTGACCCGAACTGATGTCGTAGTTGCCCTCGGCGGAGGAGTCGTCGGTGATCTCGCGGGTTTTGCTTCAGCAGTGTTCTTACGCGGCGTTGCTTTTTTACAGATACCGACGACGCTGCTCTCGATGATCGACTCGTCGGTCGGAGGTAAGACGGGTGTTAATTCGGCGTTTGGCAAGAATCTGATCGGTGCGTTTCACCAGCCGAAAGGCGTTTTGATCGATACGGCGACGCTGAAAACTTTACCGACACGAGAGCTTACCGCAGGATTTTGCGAGGCTATAAAACAAGGTGCGATCAGCGGCAAAAAGCTGCTCAAGCAAACGGACGACCTGTTGTATTCATATCCGGTCACTCAGTTTTCGAGCTTTGCAGACGATCCGAAATTTCAAGCCTCGATCGCCGATCTGATCGCCGCACAGGTCGCTTTTAAGGCAATGATCGTCGCTGGTGACGAACGCGAATCATCGTCACGGCTTGATGCTAGATCACGAAAAATACTAAATTTCGGCCACACTCTCGCACACGCATTGGAAAAGGTCACGGGCTACAAATATCTCAAGCATGGCGAGGCCGTCGGGTATGGCATTTTGTTTGCCGCTGAGCTGTCAAAATCTCTTGCATTGATCGATGAAAAAGATGTAAAATTGTTGAACGATGTTGTGCATCGTGCCGGTTCATTGCCGCCGCTCACAAATATCGTTGCCCAAGAGGTTTTTGAGGCTTTCAAATTTGACAAAAAATATCTGTCGGGGTCATTGCAACTGGTGCTGTTAAGAGGCTTAGGCAAACCTATAATTCTCTCGCAGGCAGATATTCCCCTCGCCACTACAAGGTCAGTTCTCAAGAAACTTCTTCGTGAATGGGCCTAATGGTTTCATTCTCAGGAGTTACAAAATGGATAAACAAGTGAATAATCGCGAATCTGAAAGAGGAAGCGCGGGTGTCAAATTTGTCATCGCGATAGTTTTTATCGTGTTAGTCGCCAACGCAGGGCTCAATTATGTGCCGGTTGCGTTTAACGCCGAGAGCCTGAAATCGGATATGGGGACTGCCGTGTTGCAGGGAATCGCGATGCCCGGACGTATGAATCCGGTCGATAACGTAAAAGGCCGCATTCAAAAAGCGATCATCTCAAACGACATTCCAGCGGATGCATTTGTCGACGTCAAGCAAGCGGGAAATGCGATAACGGCACGGGTCGTCTATACAAAGGATGTCAGCATTTTGCCGTTTGGCATCTATAAATATAATTATAAATTTGACCAGACAGTAACACCGACAGGATTTTTGCTGAAACAGTAATTAGTTTGGAGTACTGGCTTTAGTCGGCTCACTAAGAGCCCGCTGAAGCGGGAACTCCAAGCATTTGTTGGATCTTGAGAGGCTGGATCTGGACGAGAGCTTCGGTCGCATCGGCGAGCCACGTAGTCGGGCACACACCGCAAGTAGTACATTTTTCAACCGCAGGACAGGGAAGACTCGACAAAGATTCGAGGGCTTTTTCGTGTTCGGTTTTCAGGAATTCGAACGACAGGCCGGAATCGACGATCGACCACGGGAGGAATTCGTCGTAAGGGCGGTTTCGCGAAGTGTGAAACGCGGGGTCAATGCCGGTTTCACGTAAAGCACGGTTAAGGTCACCACCGTTACGGGCCGCCGCGTCGATCGCAGTTGCGACGGTGCGGTCGCCAGACGAATAGAGAGCTTGCTCGTGCGCGATGCGTGAGGACATAAATCGCACCTCGACGTTAGGAATTTTGCTCAGTCCTCGGCTGACGTATTTGATACGTTTTTTGAGCTCTTTTTCGTCACATATAGCGTCCCATTGGAGCGGAGTATTCGGTTTTGGAACCAAACCATTGAGCGACGGGATGATCTTGCCGGCACGGCCAAATTTCTTGCCCGCGACGAGCATACGGTCTTTGATCCGTTCGACCAGCACAAACATTTCGTCCAGATCTTCCTGCGTTTCGGTCGGCAGGCCGACCATCATATATAGCTTGATGGTGAGCATACCGCGGTCAAATACGGCTCCGCAGATATCGACGATCTCGTCATTTGTCAGATTTTTGTTGATGACACGGCGGAGGCGATCGCTGCCGGTTTCCGGTGCGACGGCGATCTGCTGATCGCGTGATTCGACCAGAGCGTCGAGCAGCTCGTCCGAAATTTGATCGAGCCGTAAGGATGAAACCGAGATGCGATAATCCATCGCCCTCAATTCTTTTAAAATAGTCGAGATCTCAGGATGATCGCAGACGGCGGTCGAGACGAGGCCGATCTTGTTTGTTTTTGATCGCCATTCACGCGCCTTTGCGAGAATATCTTTTGCCGGAACGACACGCGGCGGATAGTAGTTGTATCCTGCCCAACAGAAGCGGCAGCCCTGCGAACAGCCGCGTGAAATTTCGACGAGCAAGCGGTCTCCCATTTCGGCTCCGGGTGACCATATTGCGGTCGATGGGCAGAAAGTTTCCTGATTGACGAGGAATTCGGCAAGCTCGGTCTGCCCGCGTTTCATCGCACGACGGAGCGTGCCTTCTTTCGGATTTACAGACGCAAGAGCACGTCCTACGCGCTTTGGAACGCCTTTTTGGTTTGGGATGTAATCGAAAACGGTGCCGTCTTCGTTGTAGATCACATCGTAAAGCGACGGCACGTAAAAGCCGCGTCCGATATGTGCGAGAGCGAGCAAGATCTCATCTTTGCCTTCGTTTTCAAATATCGCGTCGATCAATTGAAACGCCAGGACCTCGCCTTCGCCGACGGCGATCACATCTGTGAAATCGGCTATCGGTTCGGGGTTGAGAAACGAAGCGGCACCGCCCATGATGACGAGCGGGTCGAAATGCGTGCGGTCCTTGGACCAGACCGGAATGCCCGAAAGCTGGAGCATCCGGGCCATATTGAGATAGTCGGTCTCGAACGAGATCGAGAAAGCGACAACGTCGAAACCTTTAACGTGAGACTGAGTTTCGAGCGACATCAAGGGTGTTCCAGTTCGCTCGTATTCTTTTAATTCGTCGGTATCGGGCAGGAAAACACGCTCACATGCTACGCCGGGGATCGAATTGAAAATCTCATACATCGTATGCAGCCCGAGATTTGCCATACCGATG
>JAYVOS010000035.1:0-10076 GCA_043757775.1 Chloracidobacterium sp.
GTGGGTGATTATAAAACCCACACCGCGGATACGGGATCGTCACAGGTGCAGATCGCATTGTTGACGCAGCGTATCAATGAACTGACCGCACACTTTAAAATACACAAGAAAGATAACAACTCGCGAAGAGGCTTGCTTATTTTAGTCTCGCGTCGCAGAAAGTTGCTTGATTACCTCAAGCGTCGTGATATTAATGAATACCACGAAATTATCAAGAAACTCGGCTTACGCCGTTAAGTTTTCAGAGTTGCAATGTTAGAGAGTGCCAGAGTAAAAAACTCTGGAAACTCTAAAACTTCGCAAACTCTGCTAACTATAAGAAAAGGCTTCTTCGAGCCTGTAAGAAAAGAGATCCATTCGAAGAAATTACCGGCGGTTGCTGAACGTGACAGCTTTATTGCCACCGGATAAATTGGGGTCTTAGAAAAATTAGATAAATTTGCAGAGACGAGAGGGCTTCACGACACAGGCTCCTATCGTCTCTGTTTCTTTTAGAGGATAAGAAATGACAAAAAAATATTTGAGTGAATCGATCAAGTTGGGAAATCAAGACTTGATCGTCGAAACAGGCAAGGTTGCCAAACAGGCCGATGGTTCGGTCGTAATTAGGTATGGCGATACGATGTTGCTAGTTGCAGCCGTGTCGGCCCGCACCGCCCGCGAGGGTATGGACTTTTTTCCGCTCACGGTCGAATACCGTGAAAACGCATTCGCCGCTGGCCGCATTCCCGGAAACTATTTCCGCCGCGAAGGCCGCCCGTCTGAGAAAGAAATTTTGACCTGCCGGATGATCGACCGCCCGGTGCGGCCACTGTTTGCAGACGGTTACAGATTTGAAACACAGATCGTTGCGTCGGTCATATCGTCCGATGCCGAGAACGATCCTGATGTGATCGCTATTACCGGAGCTTCGTGTGCGTTGTATCTCTCGGATATTCCATTCCATAATCCGATCGCCGGCGTACGCGTGGGACTGATCGATGGTAAATACCTCATCAACCCGACATTCGAAGAACGCCGCGAATCCGAGCTTGACCTTATCGTCGCCGGAACCGAAGAAGCGATCTGCATGGTCGAATGCGAGGCTCAAGAAGTTGACGAAAAAGTCATGGTCGAGGCTCTGATGCTTGCCCACCGCGAGATCAAACGGCTTTGTCTGTGGCAGAAAGAGCTGTTTAAGGCCCTCGCGATCACTAAGCGTGAATTTGCACTCCCGGAACTCGACAAACATATCGTTGCAGATATTGAGAAGACTTGGACGGATAAACTTCGTAAAGCTCTTGATTCGACCGGACGAGACAAAATTGAGGTCTATGCGGGTCAAGATGCGTTAAAGAAAGAAGTGATCGAAAGCTATCCCGAGAGCGACCCAGGTGCTCGCGCGACGGCCGGCAAGGCTTTTGGCAAACTCAAGGAAAAGATATTCCGCGAGGATATGCTTGGCAACAAACGCCGTCCCGATGGTCGCAAGTTTTCGGAGATCCGTCCGATCAACTGCGAGATCAATTGGCTGCCGCGTGTGCACGGCTCGGCGTTGTTTACACGAGGCGAGACTCAGGCGATGGTCAATACGACGCTCGGAACAAAACAGGACGGCCAATTTATGGACGATCTGGAAAAAGGTACGATCGATCGCAGGTTCATGCTGCATTACAATTTTCCGCCGTATTCAGTGGGTGAAACGGGCCGTTTTGGTTCGACATCGCGACGCGAGACCGGCCACGGCAACCTCGCACGCCGTGCTATCCAGTCGGTTCTGCCTGACGAAGCTGATTTTCCTTACACGATCCGTATCGTCTCGGACATTACCGAATCTAATGGTTCGTCGTCGATGGCTACGGTCTGTGGAGGTATTCTGAGCCTCATGGATGCAGGTGTGCCTATTAAGAAGCCGGTCGCCGGTGTTGCAATGGGACTCGTGATGGAAGGCAACCGTTACGCGATCCTTTCAGACATTGCCGGAGCCGAAGATCACTACGGCGATATGGACTTTAAGGTAACGGGAACGGCTGACGGTATTACGGCTCTCCAGATGGATATAAAGGTTGATGGTATTAACGCCATGATTTTACAGGAAGCTCTGGAACAGGCTAAGAAAGGCCGTCTCCACATTCTGGACATCATGACCAAGACCATCGCCACACCGCGTGAGGAGATCTCGGAGTTTGCTCCGCGTATTATCACACTGATGATCAACCCGGACAAGATACGCGACGTTATCGGTAAGGGTGGTTCGACTATCCGATCTATTACCGAAGAGACTGGTGCGAAGATCGACATTTCGGACGATGGAACCATCCTGATCGCGACCGCTGACGGCGAAGCTGCTCAGATGGCTATAGCACGTATCAAAGCCCTCACAGCCGAAGCTGAGATCGGGGAGACGTATATGGGAACAGTTTCGCGTATCGTCGATTTTGGTGCGTTCGTTGAAATTATGCCGGGGCTTGACGGTTTGCTGCACATTTCCGAGATCTCGGATCGCCGCGTCAAAGACGTACGCGACGAGCTAAAGGAAGGCCAGCAGATCCTCGTCAAATGTATAGGCAAGGAAGGCAACAAGATCAAGCTTTCTCGCAAGGCTATCATTGCTGAGGAGCAGGGAAAGAGTGCCCCTGACGGCGAATAACAAATAAATCGTCTTTTCGACGATAAAAACAGGAAACAGAGGCCGGTTATCACTATCTTGTGGTAGCCGGTTTTCTTTTTCCGGTAATAAAAAAGAAATTTGAAAATAAATCGGTATTTTTCTGGAAAAGATGTGCCATTAGGCATTTTTTCCCTCTGAATTAGCGTAATTAGTGTATTTTTGGCTCAGAAAGCTAAAAAATATCTCGAAAACACTCGCATTTGCTTTTGTTTTCTGTTATATTTTCCAGACTGCCCCAAAAATTCAATTCTACAGTGAGTGCCAACTGAACTGTGAAAACGCTATGTTTTTGCTGTAATGCCGTTTAGTCAGGTAATAGACATGAAAAATTTTAACTTTAGAGTAGTACTCTCGGCCATGTGCATGGCTTCGATCTTGGTGGGCTTTACGAAAGTTAACGCCGGGCCGGTGCGTTTCGATCAGGTGGTCCAGATCGTCAACGCAAAACCGGGTAAGGCTGAGACAGGAATGTTCTCGCGTCTTGCCGTTTCAGGTGATTATAGTGCTTTCCTAGTGGCAGGCGATGATGATGACAAAAAGAAACCGCAAGACGGTCGCGTCATCACCGAGACCAGAAGCGAGATCGTCGAAGATGATACTTGCGACTGTATTCCTCCTCCCCCTGGAGGTGGTCATTTTCCAAAATGGGCGTTGCTCGGATTAGCTGCTATCCCTATCGCGTTTATAATTATCAAACGCAGGAAGGATACACCGACACCGACGCCTACCGGAACAGTTCCGAATATGACGCCTACGCCTACGCCTACGCCGGGAATGACGCCTACGCCTACACCGACGCCGACACCGGGTCTGACTCCGACGCCTACGCCGCAGCTTACGCCAACGCCTACGCCTCAGTTGACCCCGACGCCTACGCCGCCGGAACCGGTTCCGGAACCGATGACGATCCTGCTCTTTGGAACAGGTTTGGCATCAGTCGGACTCGCCGCTCGCCGGAAATTTGGCAAGAAGAGCGATACCAGTGATGAAAAAGAAGAGGAATAGAGATATTATAAAAGCCATGCGTCGCCGTAGATCATTCGGTGACGCAAGGCATTATAATTCTCAAACATAAGATAAAGGTGGTGATGAAATGCTGCCAAAACGTAAGAGGACATTAAAATGCGAGTAACTAGATACAACTTTCTATTTGTGATCGGGCTATTTTTGACGCTTGGATTATCAACTGCTTTTGCTAATAGCGGCGATAACAAGAATAAACCACCCAAAGGAATGGGTACGTTGTCTGTCCGAACAACGCCTAATCCGATGCCTATCCGTATCGACGATGTTGATCGCGGCATGAGCGGAGTCAGCACCGGGGCAGAGTTTTACCTGACACCGGGGCCTCACAAATTAGAGGTTACGGGTCCGGATGGTGTCGTTAAAACGATGACGGTAAATGTTGTCGTAGGCGGCAAGAATTGTGTCTGTCTCAAGCTCGTCGATCGAATCGACACTCGACCGTGTCCTTACACTTTTCATTTAGAGGGGCCTGATAGGGTGACTGAGGGAGACCTTATTACCTTTGCAGCTATCAATTCGGGCAGTGCCCCGGTGCCTCTCCGATATGCATGGAAAGTTTCAAATGGTCGTATCACGAGCGGACTCAATTCGCCGACGATCACAGTCGATACTAAAGGTATGGGTGGGCAGAACATCGACGCTGAATTGGATGTAAACGACGATGTTTACGACAACAAATGCCGTCAGGTGATATCAGTACCGACGAGCGTTGAGAAGATCATTATCCCGCCGCCTATCGAAAAGGTTCTTTGTGACCAATTCGAAATCCGCACGGATGATGAGGCTAAGGCTCGCTACGATAACTGTGCGATCATGGTCTCGAATTCTCCTGACGCGATGTTGTATGTCATCATCTATCCGGGAACGGATAAGCTGAGCGTTACACGTAACACTTACGCACGTTTGTCGAAGAAAACACTCGACTATCTAGTCAATAAGCGTGGAGTTGACCCGAGGAAGATACAGATCCTGAAAGGTAGCCCCCGCATCAAGACAAGCTACGAGATCTGGGTAGTCCCGCCGGGAGCAACACCGCCGGTCGTGCAGTAAACCAACAAACTGACTAAATACGAAAGGACGCGTCATAGGATGCGTCCTTTTTTTGATGGTTCATTGTTGGTTGTGTGAGATTCGTTGTAAAATCAAAGTTTTAGGCCTGAAATTCTTAATATGCTAGCACCAAATATAGAAACGATTGTATCTCTTTCAAAACGTCGCGGGTTTGTCTATCCGGCGTCGGACATCTACGGCGGACTCGGCTCGTCATGGGATTACGGCCCGTTGGGCGTTGAACTTGCTAATAACATCAAGAAAAGCTGGTGGAGCTGGATCGTTTACGAACGCGACGATGTCGAGGGCGTGGATTCGTCGATCATCCAGAATCGGCAGGTGTGGAAATACTCGGGCCACGAGGACACATTTTCTGATCCGCTGGTAGATTGTCGCGATTGTAATGCACGGCTCCGTTTGGATAAACTGGATGTCGATCCGGCTGATGGCAAGGCCATCTGTTCAAGCTGCGGGCAGAAAAATCTGACCGAACCGAAGGATTTTAACCTAATGTTTCGCACGACGGTCGGTGCTACTTCGGCGGACGACGATCCTACCGCATTGGCTTACCTGCGGCCTGAGACGGCGCAGGGAATCTTTATCAATTTTAAGAATGTACTGGACACCTCGCGGCGAAAGCTGCCGTTTGGCATTGCGCAGATCGGTAAGGCGTTTCGTAATGAGGTTACACCGGGAAATTTTATTTTCAGAACGCGCGAATTTGAGCAGATGGAGGTCGAGTATTTTTGCCGCCCTGAGGATGCTCCGCAGGTTCATCAGGAATGGATCGACGGATATGACGCATGGCTCGGCACGCTCGGCATTTCTAGCGACAATGTCAGACATTACGAACAGACAAAGCATGAGCTTGCTCACTATTCGGACCGAACCGTCGATTTTCTTTACCGGTTTTTCCCGGAACGTGAAGACGAGGAAAAACAGTTTGACGAGCTGCTCGGTATCGCCAATCGAACCGACTACGACCTTCGTGTCCATTCGAAAAAGCCCGAAGATGCCGAAGGAAAGCGAATAAACCCGGACTCGACCGAAGATCTGTCGTATTTCGATCCGCAGACCAACGAACGGTTTTATCCGTATTGTATCGAGCCGTCGATCGGCGTTAACCGCACTTTGCTCGCAGTTTTGATGGATGCTTACACCGAAAAAACGAACGACAAAGGCGAGGTTCGCGTCATCCTAAAGCTCAAACCCTCGCTCGCTCCGATCAAGGTTGCCGTGCTACCGCTCGCGAAAAATAACGAGGGCATTGTAACACTAGCCAAAAAGCTCAAGCACGACCTGCAGCCGTCGATGCGGGCCGTTTACGACGACACCGGCGGCATTGGAAAGCTGTATGCGAGACAGGACGAGATCGGCACGCCGTTTTGTGTCACAGTCGATCACGAATCGCTAGAGGATAATGCTGTCACCGTTCGTAACCGCGACACGTGGGAACAGGAACGCGTCAGCATAGATGAGCTCAAAAACTATCTCTTGCAGAGGCTTAGCTGATCTGAGTGTCGATGAACACTGACAGCATATTCCGCTCTCAACTACTGCGTTATGGCTTGTCGTTAGTGGTGATCCTGCTGCTGACGCTTGTCCTTATTGGGCTCGAATCGCACGTAAACACGACCACGGTCGCCCTCGTGCTGCTCATGGCCGTGTTGTCGTCGGCTACGTTTTTTGGCCGAAATCCGGCATTGCTCGCGTC
Source organism: Chloracidobacterium sp. (assembly GCA_043757775.1). Lineage (GTDB taxonomy): Bacteria > Acidobacteriota > Blastocatellia > Pyrinomonadales > Pyrinomonadaceae > OLB17. The sequence continues at coordinate 6,441 of JAYVOS010000035.1, forward strand.
GTTTGTAGCGATGCTTTGCTTCAACTATTTCTTCATCCCACCGGTTCATACCTGGACGATCTCCGATCCGCAAAATCTGGTCGCTTGGGCTGCGTTTACAATTACGGCGATTGTCGCGGGTGAATTGTCTGCATATGCACGCCGCCGTGCTCGCGAATCGGAGCGTCTTTACGAAGAGCTGCAAACTGCGTTTAAAACGGCGACACAGGCGGAGGCTTTGCGGCAGAGCGAAAAGCTCAAATCTGCCTTGCTAGACGCCGTCACGCACGACCTGCGGACGCCGCTTACGTCGATCAAGGCCTCGGTCACGACCCTGCTCGATAGCGAAGGCGGACACCGCACGATCGAGCTAAACAGCGAGGGCCGTCAAGAGTTTCTTGACATCATTAACGAAGAGACTGACCGACTAAACGGCTTTATCGAAGGGATGGTGCAGCTTGCCCGTGTCGAGGCCGGTTCGGTCGATGCGACGGGAACGCTTTCGAGCGTGGAAGAAATAATAACTATCGCTCTCGAGCGTGCGGAACCGGTACTCGCCGCTCATCATTTGGTCGTAAATCTCGAGAGAGAGCTGCCGCTGATACGCGTCGATGCACGAGCAATAGCTGAGGTGATTTACAATCTGGTAGAGAATGCCGCGAAATATTCGCCTGCGAAAACTGATATAACTATCACTGCCGCATCGCACGGCAATAGTGTTTTGATCTCGGTGATGGATCAGGGGCAAGGCATTCCCACGGAGATGCGTGAGCGTGTTTTTGAGAAATTTGTGCGGCTTGACGAAGATGCAGCCGGTGGATTGGGACTCGGTCTCGCAATCGCAAAAGGGATAGTCGAAGCACAAAACGGAACGATCGAGATAAGATCGGGCAATAACGGCAAAGGAACAAAGATCGTCCTGATGCTGCCTATCGGAGAAGAATGAGCGAGCACAAAAAGATCCTCATTATTGACGACGAATCGCAGATCACGCGAGTGCTGCGGCATTCGCTCACCGCTCACCGCTACGACGTGCGTACGGCGGCTGATGGCGTGTCCGGCCTCGAAACCTTTCACGATTGGCATCCTGACCTGATAATTACTGATCTGCAAATGCCGGAAATGGACGGCATCGAGCTTTGCCGCGAGGTGCGTAAAATATCGACACTGCCGATAATCGTGCTGTCGGTTCGCGGCGAGGAAAAGACCAAGGTCCAGGCACTCGATGCGGGAGCGGACGACTATATCACCAAGCCATTTGGTATTGACGAGTTACTTGCCCGTGTCCGTGCGGCTCTTCGTCGGACAACCGCGTCTGTCGATGACGAACTGGCGACACTCGACGACGGCGATTTCAGCATCGATGTCGCAAAACACGAGGTTACAGTCCGCGAGGCTGAAGTTCATCTTACTCCTAAAGAATTTGACCTACTCGTATTCCTGTTTCGTAATCGAGGTAAGGTGATCACGCACCGTGCGATCCTGACCGCGATCTGGGGCGGCAATTTTACCGAGCAGACCGAATACCTGCGTGTCTTCGTCGGCCAGCTCCGCAAAAAGATCGAGATCGATCCCTCACAGCCCAAATACATCACCACCGAGCCATGGGTGGGCTACCGCTTTCTCACCTCAGCCGACTAGAAATCTTTACGAACTTTTTATAAAAGTCTTACCCAATCTTTACTAAATAATGGCTAATCTTCATCTTGATGAAGATCGGGCCAAAAGTAGATCCCTCAATATTGCCAAGTCGAAAGACTTGGCGAATGAGGCTCGATCCACGCGTCCACCGGATCACGTTCTCAATTCTAGCGGCGTTTGGCATATTTGGCGGCATTTCGTCGTTGTTTGTCGGGCTTGTTTTTGTGGTGCTGCATGGAATTATCGCGGGCGACCGTATGTTTGATCGTGCTGGCACTGGCCTATTGATCGTTGCAATCCCGATGATCCTTATCGGCTCGATATTTTTGGATGAGATCGAAGGAAAGAAATGACGACGGGACTGTATATATAGGATGATGATTAAATCTTTGAAGCGGTTTCTAGTAGGAAACCCGATATCCACGGAGCAATCACAGCATGAGCGTCTAAATAATAAGACGGCTCTTGCTGTTTTTTCGTCCGACGCTCTGTCGTCGGTCGCGTATTCAACCGAAGCGATCCTCCTGGTTTTGCTCGCGGCAGGCACGATAGCTACGGGATATCTGATCCCGATTGTCGTCGGGATCACTGCATTGCTCGCGATACTGGCACTTTCATACCGACAGACCATCCACGCTTACCCGTCTGGCGGCGGAGCGTACATCGTCGCGAAAGATAATCTTGGCGATTCGGCAGGGTTGGTCGCGGCGGCGTCGCTTTTGGTCGACTATATCCTGACTGTAGCTGTTTCTGTTTCTGCCGGCGTTGCTGCGATCACCTCGGCTGTGCAGGGCACCCGCTTCGAGTTTCTTCAGGAGCACCGCGTAGCGATCTGTATTTTTTTCGTCGCCTTTATCGCGATCATCAATTTACGCGGCGTTCGCGAATCCGGTGCCGTCTTTGCGGGGCCAACTTACCTATTTATCTTTGCGATGCTGGCGCTGATAGTTGTCGGGTTCTTTCAGTTTTATGCGGCCGGCGACATTATGGTCACGCCTTCGGCGGACCAAGTCCATTTTGATTCATCGGTTGGCGGCATTATGCCCGGCGGCCTGACCGGATTTGCTCTCGTCTGGTTGCTGATGAGAGCGTTTGCTGCCGGTTGTACGGCGCTAACCGGTGTCGAAGCGATCTCTAACGGGATACCCGCGTTTAAACAGAACGAATCCGTGAATGCGGCCAAAACGTTGACGTGGATGGCGGTGATCATGACCGTTTTAATTCTCGGTACCGGATTTTTAGCGTATCAGATCAATGCCCATCCGCTTCCCGATGAGACGTTGGTTTCCGTTATGACACGGCACACATTTGGAACGGGAGTTTTTTACTACTTCGTCCAGGCTGCGACCGCCGCAATACTTGTATTGGCGGCGAACACTTCATTTGCCGATTTTCCACGTCTCGCAAGCCTCTTGGCGGCGGACCGGTTTCTGCCGCGACAATTCGCTAACCGCGGCGACCGGCTGGTATTTTCAAACGGCATCGTTATCTTGGCGCTCTTTTCGATCATTCTGATCATTATCTTTGGCGGCTCAGAGCAGGCCATGCTGCCCCTTTATGCTCTGGGTGTTTTTCTTTCCTTTACGCTGTCGCAGGCAGGAATGGTGGTGCATTGGCGACGAGCCAAACGAGCTGACGAAGCAAGGGCTGAGATACTGGCGCGTGAATCGGATGATCGCATTCATCGCACTGAGGATCCCGGAGCCGCCATACATACGCAAGAACGGCTTCGAGCTCTGGAACGTGATCGGGGCGGCAAGTGGCTGACCTCGATGCTCGTAAATGGAGCGGGCGCGTTAATAACCCTTGTGGTGTTGATAGTGATCGCGGTTACCAAGTTTACCCACGGCGCGTGGGCCGTAATTGTATTGATCCCAATTATCGTCATGATGTTTCGAGCGATAAGCGGTCACTATCGAATGGTGGCGGTACAACTGACCCTGGAAAAGGCAGTTCCGCCAACTGAGCCGAAGCCACCGAAGAAAAATTATGTGATCGTTCCAGTATCAGGAATAC
>JAYVOS010000036.1:0-2718 GCA_043757775.1 Chloracidobacterium sp.
GAATACTGTGCCTTTCCGATGCTCGATCTGAAAATTAAGAATTATTGGAAACGGTAAGCTAACCTATCAAGCGATGCTGTACCAAAACTAAACAATGATTCAGTCATTTTCTAAAGTAATAGAAATCTTGTAGTGCTACAACCCCGCCACATCCCACTTTTTTATAGTGTCGATAATTAGGTTGGCGACCTTGTCAGTAACCTTTTTGTAATAGAGATCCGCTTTTGCCTGGTCGAACGTCGGGTATCCCTGATTTTTTTGATAAAGTAAAATCGATGAAGGCGCCGGAACTGCAGTCCATGTGCCAGGAGCCGGATTGGCCGTGGTCATCTCGGGGCCGGTATATTTCTCGGGGTGGACGAGCGTGCGGTCAATGGCTTGAATAAACGCGGTTTCATTGTTGCCTGCGTGTCCGCCGTCCTCGCCAAAGACCTCTTTAGTTTCATCCGATGCGAAGGACCACCAGTTTATGACGAGTGTTCGCACATGTTTTTCAATAGCAACCTCAGCGGCGACCGAAGTCAGCACTGCTGTTTGACCTCCGCCGTGGCCATTAATAATGATGATGCTGCGAAAACCGTTTTTTACTAGACCCTCAAGGATCTGTTTGACGAACGGACGATACGCTGCCTCGGTAATCTGGAAAGCTCCGGGATAAGCCTCAAGTGAACCTGTAATGCCGTAGGGAAGTGTCGGTGCGATCATCGCGTTCGTGCGACGGGCGATCGTCTTTGCGATAGCGAAAGGAGCCGTATTATCCGCACCATTATTGATAACGCCATGCGGCTCAAGTGTCCCGGTCGGTAGCAAAACAGCGCTGGTTTTCGACGGCACGACATCTCTGAACTCCATCCAATTGATGCGTTCCATCTCGCGGGTGGAGACAAAGTCTTTGTCAGTTTGTGCCGTTAGGTAAGACGTTAATAGAACCAGCAAGATCAACAATAAGTTTAATTTCTTCATATATTTTAAAATCCAGCTAAAAGCTGTTAGCTGACAGGTATGAGCTATTTTTCTCCAAAATATTTGCGACCCCGCAATTTTTTCGGCAGCAGATCGCCGTCAGGGTCATTCCCTTCGTCTTTGCCGTAGCCGAGGTCTTTCATCAGCTTTGTCGGTGCGTTTCGGATCTTCATCGGGACGGGCAGATTGCCTAGCTTTTTGGCGTCTTCCATCGCAGAGCCGATAGCGTTTGTCGCCGAACGGTCCTTTGCGGCGTTTGATAGATAGGCAACGCCGTGAGCGAGATTTAACGCACACTCCGGCATTCCGATAGTTGTGACGGCCTGAAAAACGGCGTTTGCGACGACTAGGGCTGTAGGTTGTGCTAGGCCGATGTCTTCTGATGCGAAAATGACCATCCGTCGGGCGATGAATTTTGGGTCTTCACCGGATTCGATCATACGGGCGAGGTAATACATCGCCGCATCAGGCTTGCTCGCACGCATCGATTTGATAAACGCCGAAATGACGTTGTAATGCTCTTCGCCTTTTTTGTCGTAGCGGAGAAATTTGGATTGCAGTGTTTCTTTGAGCGTTTCGATCGTGACCGTGTCGTAGAGTCGCGAAGTATTTTCAAGCATCGTTATGGCTTGACGAGCATCGCCGTTTGCCATTTCGATGAGCCATTCTTTTGCGGTCGGATCGAGTTCGAAACCGGTGCGGTCGATGATCGCGGCCATATTTTCGGCGGAATGCTCTTCGAGAACAAAGACACGCATTCTCGAAAGCAATGCCGGAATTATCTCGAAACTTGGATTTTCAGTCGTTGCTCCGATCAAAACAAGCTCGCCGTTCTCGACGAACGGCAGCAGGAAATCCTGCTGTGCTTTGTTGAAACGATGGATCTCGTCCAGAAATAAGACACGCGGGCGGCCATCTATCGAAGGGGTTTTTACGATGCGGCGGATGTCTTCTTTGCCTGCGGAAACCGCCGAAAGCTCGTAAAAGTCAGCTTTTATGGCGTTTGCGTAGATACGGGCGAGAGTTGTTTTGCCGGTCCCAGGCGTTCCCCACAGAGCGAATGAGAATATGTGGCCTTGCTCGATCGCTAGACGCAGAGGCTTGCCCGGCCCAACCAGATGCGTCTGACCGACAAATTCGTCGAGGCTCTTTGGCCTGATCTCATTGGCAAGAGGTTCCATATTTATCGATAGACGATATCATAACGCAAAAAAGACAGCCCGCGAAAGGCTGTCTTTTTACTTTATAAGAATGGTGGCCAGAGACGGGGTCGAACCGCCGACACGCGGATTTTCAGTCCGCTGCTCTACCAACTGAGCTATCTGGCCACTCGCGTCCAATGTACAGGACAGTGCGAATTTGTAAGTCTAAATAAGCCGTTTGGCTATGTCAAATCATTCGTCGAACTTGGCCAAATCACGGGCAGTCCGGAGACGCCTGACAACTGTCCAAACGAATTGACAAAACAAACGCGCGATTTGTAACCTTTCCATGGCCGTCGTGCCGGGAACGCGAGCTTTGATTCGGCGCGAATATTTTTGATAATCATAGTAGGACAAAAAGGAATAAATTATGTTTAAGTTTTTATCGATCGCCACAATTATAGTCACGGCGGGACTGTCGTTCGGCTGCGGCGGCGGCGCGCCGGCCAATGGCAAATCAAATTCCAACGCAAACTCGGCCGGCAACGGCATGGTAACGGTTGACCCGGCGAATTTGCCGGAGGGAATTTCGACAAATCCGGTTCCACCATCG
>JAYVOS010000037.1:0-10068 GCA_043757775.1 Chloracidobacterium sp.
GAGACTAGAGACTAGAGACTAGAGACAAGAGACAAGAGACGGGAGAGGATAGTCATCATCCTTTATTTTTATCGACGTCTAGGATCACCCACTTTTCCGGATTATTCGCCATTGAGACAAGCATTGAGATTATCTCTTCGTATTCAAGGAAGAGGCTTTTTGCAATTTCACGACCCGCATAATTGCAACGCACAGCACACTCTAGCCATGTTTGTGTTTCCGCAGCCTCACCTTCTGCATCATTTAATTTACTTATAAAAGCTGCTTTATATCTTCTTTTTCGCCATGCCTCGGCAATATTGGACGGCACGGAACGCGATGATCTGCGTACCTGATCGGTCAAAGAATATGTTTCTTCCTTAGGAAACGACTTGCTTAACTCAAAGATCTGCATCGCGGCTTCGAACGCCTTGCGATAAACGATCAAGTCCTGATGCCGCAAAATCTTTTCGCCCACCTATCTCATGTCTCCTTTTCTCTCGTCTCCCCGGCTTCTTCAAGCAGGCTCGACGTTCTCAGGACTTTGGTCGTCCACATTCTTCATCATTTTCGAGATCGGGATCGCAAGCACTGCAAGGATAACGGCTGAAACCACCAGTGCGATGGTTGTCCATGTAAAGAGCTGCGGCGTTTGTTCGAGTTTCTCGGGATCAACGCTGCCGCCGACAAGGCCGGCGATCAGGTTGCCGACTGAGGCGGCGAGGAACCAGATGCCCATCATCTGGCCGACGAAGCGCCTTGGCGAAAGTTTGGTCATTGACGATAACCCAACCGGGCTCAATAGCAGCTCACCAAAGGTCTGAAAGAGGTAACTTACAGCTAGCCACCATGCTGCGACTTTGACCGCTCCACCGCTTGCGACAAGCATGTTGGCAGGGAATATCATAATGAAAAACCCGATGGCCGCCATAGCCAGACCAAGTGCGAACTTTGCCGGTGCTGAAATGCTTATTTTTCTTGTGCCAAACCAAGTCCAAATGCCAGCAAATATCGGTGCAAAGATAATGATAAGGAACGAATTGATCGACTGGAACCAAAGTGCCGGTACTTCGAATGAGCCGATATGGCGTTCAGTAAAATCCTTTGCAAATAGATTGAGCGAGGTCGGAGCCTGTTCGAATGCTGCCCAGAATATCGCTGCAAATACAAACAAGACGGCAATAACGACCACACGCTTTCGTTCGTCGCTATTTAATTTCCCAGCGATAAACATATAGCCGAAAAATGCTACGGCGAGCCCGACCAGAGCGTATATCATATAACCGCCGACGACCTGCGGATCTAAAACAATCACGCCGGTGGCAGTCAAGATCAGGACCAACGCAATTATTGCGAGACCGATGCCGATGACCATTTTCACCCTATTTTCAATGCCTGTTTGAATAGTCGGATCAGGATCTCGGGTACGCTCGATGCCGATATTGCCGAGGGTTGTGCGGGACCGCACAGCAAACCAGATCAATCCAAACGCCATACCCACGCCTGCCGCTCCAAAGCCCCAGTGAAATCCATATCTTTCGCCAAGAAACCCGGTTACGATCTGGCCAAACGTGGCCCCCATATTGATGCCCATGTAAAAGATCGAAAATCCGGCATCGCGCCGCTCTCCGCCCTCAGGGTAGAGATCGCCGACGATCGCCGAGATGTTGGGTTTGAGTAATCCGGTGCCGAGAACGATCAGGATAAGCCCTACAAAGAACATGATCCTGCCGCCAAAAAATCCTGATAATCCGATAGAGAGATGGCCGCTGGTGATCAGGACTGCTCCGTACATTATCGAACGCCGCAGTCCGAGCAGACGATCTGCTATCCAGCCTCCGGGCAGCGACGATAGGTAAACGCAGGCAGAGTAAATGCCGACGATAGCCGCCGCTTTTGGCCTTTCGAACCCAAAGCCGCCGTTCATGAGCGTTGCCGTCATGAACAAAATAAGTAGAGGCCGGATGCCGTAGAACGAAAATCGTTCCCACATCTCGGTCATAAACAGAGTTGGAAGTCCTTTTGGATGGCCGAAAAATTCATGTCCGGCTTTTGGGTTTAGATCGTCTATACTCACGCTCATCAATATTCCCCTTTTGGTTGTTTAAATTCTGGAAAGAGTTAGGCAAAATATAGCAGATAAAGTTTGTATCGAAAAGGAGAAATATGCGTAAACGATTATCGACCGTAGTTTTTGCCGTGCTGTTTGTGATGGTGGTTTCGGCGTCGGCGTTCGCTCAGAAAGATAGAATGAGCGTGCCTGCGTCTGAGGTTAACGGCACGTTTAAGATGAATTTCACCGGCAAATTCAGAAAGTTTTCGAATGAATTTAAGATACTCGCGCTTGGCGGCGGCAAGCTGCGCGTCGCTATGGATCTCGTGTATCCATTCTCGATGCGAAACGGCGAGCCGATGGTAAACATGGGCGGTTTTGATGATGAGTTTGCAATAGTCGGCGATGTCGCCAAATACACGTCCAACGATGGCAAATGTAAATTTATTATCAAGTTCGTTAGGTCCGGCACGATAAAGGTCACCCAAGACGGCACTGACGGCGCGTGCGGCTTTGGCCACAACGTAATGGCCGACGGAACCTATCTAAAAGTGAGCAGCAAAAAGCCTAAGTTTGAAGAACAATAACGATAAGGAAGTTAGTTTATGATACTCGCAATATTGGCGTTTATATGGGGTTACCGAAAGGGACGCGATTCGGGACGTAGTGGCCCTTTATGGTCGGTTATCTGCGGATTTACCTTTCTCGGTATTCAAGTGCTTTTTAGTCTAGGGATCGGGATGGGTATCGGGATCGGAATCGCGATGCGGGGATGGAGCGAAAAGCTTCTCGACCAATATTCGATCTTGATAAGTCTGGTAGCTGTCGTACCCGCCGGGATCGCACTATGGTTGATATTCCGGTATCTCGACCGTGTTCCAAGTGAACCCACAATGACCGGACCGCCGCCACCGCCGTCATTTGGGAATAACGAATAGCGTGTTATGGAATTAATTGAGCGGAACGGGAAAAGAAAGCGAAGTTGAAATAAGATTGTAATTTGCGGGAAAATCGCGATTAATTTACACTTAATGTTTATGCCCTTGTAGCTCAACGGTTAGAGCAGCGGACTCATAATCCGTTGGTTGTAGGTTCGAATCCTGCCGAGGGCATACTTATTTTTCCTAAACATTAAATCTAAAATCAACGACATCGCCGTCCTTCATGATGTATTCCTTGCCTTCGAGGCGAGCGAGGCCTTTTTCGCTGGCGGCTTTGCGTGAGCCGCAAGTTACGAGATCGTCATAGCCCACTATCTCGGCGCGGATAAAGCCGCGTTCGATATCGGTGTGTATCTCGCCGGCCGCTGCAGGTGCTTTGGTGCCGATCGGGATCGTCCAAGCTCGAACCTCTTTTTCACCGGCGGTCAAGAACGACATCAGGCCGAGCATGTGATATGCGGCTTTGATAAGTTTATCGACGCCGCTTGAGGACAGGCCGAGGTCTTTTAGATATTCGTCTCGTTCATCGGGGTCGAGGGCTACAAGCTCGGCTTCGAGCTTGGCACAGATAACGACGACATCGGCTTTTTCAGATTCGGCGTGTTTCATAACCTCAGCGACATGCGGATTTGACGACGGATCGACTAGGGTTTCTTCGTCAACATTGGCGGCGTAGATCGTCGGTTTGGTCGAGAGAAAAAACCACGTTTTTAGGGTCGCACGCTGGTCATCTGTCAGGTCGGCGGCTCGTGCAGGGCGGCCCTCTTCGAGGAGCGGCTGTATCTTGTCTAGGATCTCGATCTCCACTTTTGCGGCTTTGTCGCCCGAGGCTTTTATAGCTCGATTTGCCTTTTCGCGGCGTTTAGCGGCTGACGCGAGATCGGCCAGCGCCAGTTCGATCTGAATTGTCTCGATATCGCGGGTCGGGTTCACCGAGCCTTCGACGTGGATGATATTGTCATCGTCAAAACACCTGACGACCTGAATAACGGCGTGGGTTTCGCGAATATTAGCGAGAAACTGATTGCCTAGCCCTTCGCCCTTAGACGCACCGCGAACGAGGCCGGCGATGTCGAGAAATTCGACCATTGCGGGGACGACCTTTTGAGCTTTATTAAGCTTTTCGAGTACAGCGAGGCGTTCGTCAGGCACGGCAACCATGCCGACGTTTGGCTCGATGGTCGCGAAAGGATAGTTTGCCGCCAGAGCAGATTCCTGCGAAGTTAGAGCGTTAAAAAGAGTAGATTTTCCGACGTTGGGCAAGCCAACTATTCCTGCTTGTAACATAAGAGCGTAATTTCCGTAGCGTTCAAAAACTTTTATTTTACAACTGATCTGCGAATTTGCGAAGTTTGCAGTTAATTTGCTAATTAGTAGTCGCCGGGAATACGGGTATCTTAGCCGCTGCTCGAGGGTCGTGAGCCGGGGTCATTTTGATCTCGGGAAAGCGTTTATGGATGGCTGCAACACGGGCGATATTTTCCCGAACCTGCTCGTCATTTTCCTGAACGAGGCGGCGCGAGAACCAGGGCCTCTCAGCAGGGATGTCGATGCCTTCGTTTTGCCAGACGAGATCGCCGAGCAATGCGTATCGAGCCCCGGTCGGAAGCGAGATAAACGCTATTATCGATCCAGGCGTATGCCCGGGTGCGGGAACCAGCACGACCGAACCGTCGCCCCAGACATCGTAACTTGACGGAAATCCGAGATATGGGCCGTCTGTAAAGCTGTATTCTTTATAATTTATGCTGTTAAAACTATTGATAAGTTCAACCTTTGACGAATGCGAACTGATGAATGTTCGCTCGGCGGTGCTGACCCAGACTTTTGTGTTTGGCGGCAGGCTGTCGAGACCGCTGACATGGTCCCAATGTGCGTGGGTCAGGACGACACCCGCGAGTTTATTCACCGGATAACTGCTTGATACAAGCTGGTCACCGACGGATAGGCCTTTGGTAATCTTGGCAAATGTCCGCAAAACCCACGGCTCCATCTTTAGATGTTCTTCAACATTGCGGCCAAATCCGGTGTCGAAGAGCAGATCGCCCTTAGGATGATGAACAAAGAACGCGGTCATCGTGAAATCACGTTTTTCGAAACCACCGCCGCGATATGCAAAGATCGCTTTGCTTTCCATCGAGCCGGTCGGTATCGCGCTGAGAGTCATGCCAGCAGGCGGCGTAGCAGGCGGCAGAGAGTCGGCCGCGAGCGGCGTAAATTCGACTTTTGACGCGGTAAAGGTCCAGGCAAAAGCCAAAAAGCTTATCACGACCAAAACCAGTAGAGTCTGAACGGTCCTTTTCATAATAACGGTGCGTGCGGTGGGATATACGTGGTCGTCGAAAAGAATATAACAGACAAGCAGACTTTCGACAAAATAGCTCGGCCCTAGTGCCGCAAATTGTGTTTTTGACCTAAATTAAAGTAACTTAATCAGGACGTTTTAACTCGCCGCTTATGTTGATCTCGCTACTACTAATTACCTTCATCGCACTCGGCGGAATGTCGCTGACATATCTTGTAACCGACGACGAACCGCTAATGTGGCGACTCGCCGCCGGGAATATAGTCGGAGCTGCAGTTTTCGGACTTGTCGGATTTGCGATGGCGTGTTTGTTTGGGTTTGGGCCGGTGACGATATTGTTATCACTCGTCATTACACTGCTGCCGCTGTTATTGTTGTTAAAAAAGAACTTTCGCGGTAATTTTTTGCACGATTGGGCAAAGGCGAAAGGTAAGTTTCACGGTGGCGGCGTGAAGCGAGTCCGTCAATTTGCATACTATGCGTTCTTTTTTTTGCTATTTTGGTTTTTTTTCCAGCAAGCGATGTTCCAGCTTAAGGACGGGATCTACACCGGTGGCTCTAATAATCTCGGTGATCTGCCGTTTCATCTCGGAGCAATTTTGGGCTTTACGGACGGCAACAATTTTCCGCCGCAAAATCCGTCTTGGTCAGGTGCGAGATTTTCTTACCCTTTCATAGCCGATTTTCTGTCAGCGTGTTTTGTTAAGCTCGGCGCGGGCGTGCAGGATGCAATGTTTGTCCAAAATTTCTCGTGGGCGTTCTCACTGCTCGTTATTCTCGAACGCTTTGCTACAAAATTGACCGGCAGCAAACTCGCAGGTCGTATCGCACCTGCATTGTTATTCTTAAGCGGCGGTCTCGGATTCCTCTGGTTTTTCAAAGACTTTTGGGAATCGGGTAAGGGAATTTACGATTTTCTATGGCATCTGCCAAAAGACTATACGATCGGCGACCATTTCCGCTGGGGAAATTCGATGGTCGTGCTATTTATCACGCAGCGGAGCTTACTGCTCGGGATGCCGCTGACGGTGCTGGTGTTGGGGTATTTGTGGCGGATATTTGCCCCGGAGAATGTAGAAGAAGAAGACGCGGAGAAGGCGAGAGGGCGAGACGCTGAGAAAGGAAGCTCTTTCCCCGCGTCCCCGCGTCTCCGCGTCACAGCATCTCTCCTCGTCGGTCTTTTAGCCGGAACACTGCCGCTGATTCATCTGCACAGTTTGGCTGCATTGTTTGTTGTGACGGCGTTTCTGTTTGTGATACAGCCGGGCAGATGGAAAACGTGGATCGCGTTTGGCGTCGGCGTCGCCGTTATTACCGTGCCGGAATTGCTATGGTCGATGTCGGGGAGTGCGACCGAGACGGCAAAATTCTTTGACTGGCATTTTGGCTGGGACAAACGTGACGATAATTTCTTTTGGTTTTGGATAAAAAATACCGGCATTTTGATCCCTGTTTTGGCGGCGGGAATATATTTGATTGTTTCGACGCAAAGACGCAAAGAGGCAACGACGGAAAGGTCGGAAGATCACAAATTAAATATTGATAAGAAAGTGGATGCCTCCCTCATCCCGCATCCCGCATCCCTGCTTTTGTTCTACGTCCCGTTTGTGTTGCTGTTCGTTGTGTCTAATGTTGCCAAACTCGCGCCGTGGGAATGGGATAATATCAAGATTTTGATCTATTGGTATATCGGCTCGATCCCGCTGATGGCGTATGCGATAGCTTGGGCCTGGGAGAGGAAAGGCGTTGCGAGAATAGTTGCGGCCGGATGTTTTGTCGTGCTGATATTGGCAGGTTCGCTGGATGTTTGGCGGACCGCTTCGGGGCAAAATAAGATCAAGGTTTTTGATGGTGATGCGGTGCAGGCAGCGGAATATATTAAGCGAAATACGCCGCCGAACGCATTGATACTGAACGCACCGACATATAATTCCGCGGTCGTGTTGTCGGGCCGGCAGTCTCTGATGCGATACAGCGGACATTTATCGTCGCACGGTATTGATTACGCTCCTCGTGAGGATGACGTAAAACGCATTTATCAAGGCGGTGGTGTGGCGGATATCTTGCTGCGAAAATATAATATCGATTACGTGCTTATTTCGCCCGAAGAGCGAAATTCGCTAAGTGCAAACGAGGAATTTTTCAAAAAATACCCCGTCGTTGCGGAAGCCGGGCAGTATCGGGTGTATAAAGTTAGGAATTGAACAGGATGTACAGGATAAGGAGGATCAAGACAGAAACTATCTTGTTGATCTTGAACATCCTGTTTGAAAAAGTCTTTTGATGGTAAACGAAGAAAATATACAGACCGACGAGAAAACTGATTACTTTTGGCTAATAAGCGCCGGAGCGGTGACAGCAGTCGCGACATTTTTGCGTTTTTTCTGGCTCGATCTTAAGCCGCTCCACCACGACGAAGGTGTCAACGGGTTTTTCCTGACCAATCTGGTTCACGATGGCGTTTACAAATACGACCCGGCAAATTATCACGGTCCGACGCTCTATTATCTAGCCTATCCGTTTGTTAAACTTTTTGGTCTCCACACGATACCGATCCGCGCGAGCGTGGCGATATTTGGCGTGCTTACGGTTATTTTGGCGCTATTTCTAAAGCGTTACATCGGCAAGATCGGCAGCTTGTTTGCGGCGCTGTTTCTCGCACTGTCGCCGGGAATGGTCTTTATCTCAAGGTATTTTATTCACGAGATATTTTTTGTTTTCGTGAGTCTCGCGATAGTCATCTCGGTGCTGTTTTTTATCGAAAAACGAAAGGCGGGATATTTTGCTATCGGCTGGATGGTATTGCTGCTGCTCATTTGTTTTCTGCCGTCGGCATTAAATCTCGCGTCATTTCTCGGCGGTGAAAATGTCGCGGCTTTATGGGCGTTTCGCATCGCGGGGTTTGTAATCGAGTCGGTGCTCGTCTATTTCATCATCAAGATGATACTCGCATGGGACGAGGGACGGCCGATCTATTTGCTGCTCGCATCTGCATCAGCGGCACTGCTGTTTGCGACGAAAGAAACGGGCTTTATCACGCTCGGCACGATGGCTATCGCGTGTTTTTGCGTGTGGTTGTGGCGGCCTTTTCGCAAGAGCGAGTTCTTTGAAAAGAACTGGTTCAACGCTCTTTTGGCGGGACACGGTTTGCTGCTGCTTGTTGCAGCGTATTTCCGCGAAACTCTGATTGGTGGCGGAAAATGGCTCTATGACAATTTCCTTGGCGAAGGCAAGATACAGGAGACATTTGTCTTTTATTCGATTGTATTTCTCGCAGCCGCAACAGTCGCTGCTTGGTTTATTTTCCTGTTTGATCTAAAGCGGTCAAATGATACAAAGCTCACGGAACCGGTGGATCTCACGTTGCCCAATCTGTGGGAGGGCCTCGGGAAACGAACTGATCTGATACTGATCATTGCAGCGGTCTCGACAGCATTTATTTACATATCTGTTCTATTTTTCACGTCGTTTTTTACATACGCCGACGGTGTTGGCAAAGCTATTGAGGCATACACGATCTGGACCAAGACGGGCAGCAAGGACCACACGCAGAACGGCATTGCCGCCTACATTAAATGGGGGATGAAGGTTGAGTCGCCGATCTTGATATTGTCGGCACTGGGTGTTTTGGTGACGATGCTCAGGGCAAAGCACCGATTCGCGATGTTTGCCTCGCTGTGGGCACTAGGGCTTTTTGCGGCGTATACGATGATCCCGTATAAAACGCCGTGGCTTGCACTGAGTTTTCTGCTGCCGATGTGCATAGTTGCCGGTTATTGCCTAAACGAATTTCTCACTTCGAAAAAAATGGGGCTGACGATCGCCGGGATCGTGCTTGCTATTAGCGGAACCTCGATACTTGCTTATCAGACTTATGACCTTAACTTTGTTCGTTATGACGACGAAGACATGGCGTATGTTTATGCCCACACGAGACGCGGCTTTCTCGAAATGGTAAAGCAAATCGACTATTACGCCGACAAGAGCGGCAAGGCCAAGGACGCGACTATCGAGATCGTATCGCCCGATTATTGGCCGATGACCTGGTATATGAACGAATACGGCCATGCTAATTTTCACGGCCAATTGATCGATGCCAACACATCCGAAATGATCGTTGCGAAAAAGAATGATCAGGATGCCGAGGTTATCAAGAGATATTCGGCCCATTATAAATTTGTCGGTGTGTGGCCGCTGCGGCCCGGTGTCGATCTAATGCTACTGGTTAGAAAAGACCTTGCGGACAAAGACGCTCAGGAGTTGTATAAGATACTCGAATGGGAGTCGCCGGAGCTTCGCCGTTGATAGTTAGAAAAATAACCCAACCACAACAAGCCCGGCTCCGATGATAATGTGCAGAATATCGTCGGCCTTTTTCCATTTAAAATACTTTTCCGGAAATATATGCAGATAGCTCGCTCCAGCTTGATATAGATCTATCAGCCCAAAGCCGATATTGAACATTTTAATAAAGTCGTAGTGAAGCGTTGCGATCATTATTCCCGCTACGCCAAAGACAATATGAAAGATATTGTATGCGGGAGCACCACTCGTCAGGCCCTTTTTCGCAGGGATAATAAACCCCAAAATCCCGGTCAGGATTAGCAGCGGGGCAAAAACAAGCAAGACATAATAATTTGTATTCATAAGCTAAAACCGACTTTCAATTATGCAAAAGATTTTAGCACGCACAAGCCTGACGCGCCTTGCGTTTAGAGAAATTAGCGTTACAATTACAAGCATTCCAACTTTCGGAGATCAAACTATTATGAGAGTGCTTGCTGCTTTTT
>JAYVOS010000038.1:0-2712 GCA_043757775.1 Chloracidobacterium sp.
GGTGGCGGTAATCGTCGATTATCAAATTGCGTGCCAGCCGCATTAGCCAATTTGCCAGATCTCCCTGTTTGGGATCATATTGGTCGAGCGTGCGATAGATGCGTATGAAAACATCTTGCGTCAGGTCTTCGGCGGCATCGATGCTCGAAGTAAAACGGTATGCGAGATTAAATATCCGTCTCGAAAAATTAGAGACAATATCCTCCCACGCCGCCCCGTCACCCGAACGGGCACGCTTGACGAGTTCTGCACCATTTATCTCGGTCACTGCCTGAATAGCTTCCATGTCAGTAGCCCGCACGTGAGTAGGGGCATTATTCGAAACGTTTCACCCGACAATGACTATAAAACTCGCCTTGTCAAAAATTTCTTACGAGAGGCCAAAACGAAAAGTTCCAACAAAAAGATAGCAGATTTTTGTGAAATGCATGAGCTTATTATGCAAATGTGTGAAATCCGCTCGCCGTCCGCGAGGTCATCTGGACGGCGACGGAGACCGCGTCGATCTGGTCATCGTAACGTCCGGTGGGAAAGGCGGCAACCTCATCGATAAATTCGCTGATCCACGGCCCGCGAACCAATATCAGCTTGCCCGCCTCGGCGAGATTGAGCCACGTCAAAGCCCGCGTCAGCTTGTCGCCGACAACCCGCACCTCTCGAAATGCATACCTCCGAGCCTCTCTGTCACGCCTTAGCTCTTGAACGACGGCCTTGCCGTGCATCGCGGATTCGACGCCGTGCTCCGTGTTCGGTTCGCTCCGCATCCGTTCGATAATGTAACGCCGCTGCTCGGGATATTCGATCTTTGCACGGTAGCCGTCGGCGATATAAAGATTGCCCTGCTTGTCATAAGCACATCTAAAACTCGCCGTGTGGTCGGCTGATGTCTTCGTCGATATCGCCAGATCATAGCCGCGTTTCCAACGCAATCCCGGCGGTGTCTGATCCACCACATTCTTAAACCACGCCCGCTTAAATTGGCCGCCCTCAGCCGGAGACGGTCTTTGCTGATACAACGCCGCAAAAGAATACGTCCCCAACTTTCGCTTATATTTTGCCAGAGCCTCCTCATCAAACATCGCCGGACACAACGCCCGCCTCGGACGACGACCCAAAGGGTCTTCCGAAGACAAGAGACTAGAGGCAGGAGACAAGAGACCCGGACGATCATCCTCTTCTGACTCACGTCTCACCTCTCCCGTCTCCTGTCTTTCTTCAGCGAGAGCGGGCAGCGACACCACTTCCCATTGCTCGCCGCCGTCTTCTATTTCCTTTAGCAAACGCCCGGCGAGGTCGTCTTCGTGCCAACGCGTTTGTATTAGAATGATCGCGGCTCCCGGCTCCATTCGCGTGTAAATATCATCGTTAAACCAATCCCAGACGCGGTCGCGATAGGTTTCTGATTCGGCATCAGCACGGTTCCTGACAGGGTCGTCGATCACGATAAGCCCCGCGCCAAAACCCGCGATCCCCCCGCCGACACCCACCGACCTGACCACACCACCACCCGCCGTCTCCCACTCTGAGACCATGTTCAGAGTGCGCGATTTATCGCGTTTCTTCCCACTTTCCCCTTTCAACTTTCCACTATCAACTATCCTCTTGATCTTTCTATTAAATCGATCCGCCAGCCTCTGCGTGTAACTCGCAATAATGACATTCAGCTTTGCATTTCGCAGCAGACGGTTCGCCGTGTAGCGAACGGTGACCATCTCGCTCTTGCCGTGACGCGGCGGCATAAATATCATCAGTCGCTTGCACTCGCCCGCATCGATCGCCGCCAGGCGTTTGTAAATATACCGCTGATATTTCCAAGTCCAATTCATCTCCGGCGAAACCTCCGCCAGCCAACGCTCGAAGTCGTTATGTGTGCGCCGCTTCGACGCAAGCTTTTCGCGGTTCTCCGTCGTCAACAGCGCGTCCCAACCGTAAAGCTCGGGCCAACCGACCGCCAGCCCGTTACGCTCCTTTACGCTATAAAGATATTGCCGCCTAAACCCCGTCCAGCGCTTAGCACGCATTTCTTTTTCAATGAGCACATGCTGCTTTCCGCCGTATTTCAAATACAGTTCGCAGGCATCACCGATCATCTTTTTATCAAATTTCATTTGTCTTATGGCCTCAATGGAGTATTTACCGCAAACCGACAACCGTTCACCGTTCACCGCTTCTTCCCGCCAAACACCACTTGCGTTCGCCGCAGGTCGAGCAGCAATATGCCTTTTTCGTCGATCTCCGGCAGCAGAAAAACCTCGGTTCCGCTTGGCTTGATCCCAAAATGTCGGCAAAACGGTATTCCGTTGAGCTGCCAGTTAACGCCTCTATTTCTGACCAGAAAAGGGAACGCCTCCGCGAGCTTTGGGTGCGCCGGACAGACGCCGATGGTATTTGACCCTTTTTCAAAGAAAAAAACCGCCGCCTGCGGCTTGCCCAGCTCCTCAAAAGCCTTGCGGTTATACGTAAAAACCCCGCCCTTATTAAGTGTCACATGCAACCTGTCAGCATTCCGCTTCACCGGCCCACCCTCAAACCGCTCCCAAACCCTCGCCATATCTCTGCCTCCTCTCCACTCCAATTTCCTAACCACCGGCTACTTACTACTGTCTGTCTACTTCCTATGAAATGAAACAATAATGTCTCATAATTAAATGATTGTGTCAAGCATGAAACACAAAATAAACGAGGATGTCTGAAAAGTCGAATTGTGTGCTG
>JAYVOS010000039.1:0-10030 GCA_043757775.1 Chloracidobacterium sp.
GAGTCTCGCCGTTGAGTAAGATGTTGATCGCCATTACGGCAATTTTCCGCTTTGGCTCTGGGATTTTCAAATCTGCGATATCAAATCTGAAATTTGAGACCTGAAATATGTGTTTATCCCGGCGTGACCGCCCGTCTCAATTCGATCTCTTCGCCGCCTGAGATAGCTCGCACAAGCAATGCAGCTCGTCCCGCGTCAAAATGCGGGAGCTGCATGTGAACCTTAGCGAGGCCGTTATTGTCAGTTTTGGCGTGGAAAATAACGGGGCGAAAGCTCGAACCCAGCACCTTCATCATTATCTCCGAACCCGCAACGACCTTTCTGTCCGTGCCGCGACAGACCATAATATTGACGGTTCGGCGGTCGCCGCCTTTGAATTTCGAATCGCCAAGCAGCTCCAGGCTTAGGTTGTTATTCGTCGGCCTTTCCCTGCCGGACAATTCGCTCACCACCTCGACGGCCCCGGCTTCGAGGATCAATTCATCGTCCTCGATTATCTCGACACCATCGAGCACCAATTCGTCAGAAAATGGATCAGATAATGGCTGTTCGACTGGGACGATCAAAGGTGTTAGCGGCAACTCCGTCGGGATCGTGTGTGGAAAAGTTTCGACAATATTTGGTGTCGCGGCGGCAAATGCGACTTCTTCGCTGGCGGCCTTAGCAGTTTTTGCCCGCTCTTTAGCAGTCATCGCCTTTAATTCTTCGATCCGTCCCGCACCGACGGCTTTGCAGATCAACTGATGCTGGCGGTTTAGCCTTTCGGTCAATACTTTTTCATCGAAATTGCTATCCGCAAGGTCTTCATATGAAGCACGTTTACTCGCGAGGATCGTCCCTTTGTCATAGACGAGCGATACTATCAATCGCGATTTCAAACCTTTGTCTTCGGTCTGAACGTGATAGACGGTATTTCCGAACTCGATGTCTGTATTAAACCCTGAGATCACTGTGTTTTGTGTCAACCTGACGATGCGGGAAAACGGCGTATTTACGGCACTAAAGAGCCATCATTAATTTACCACGCTGCGTGTGGGAGGGTCAACGAATAAATAGATCAGCCGTAAATTTGCTTTTGTTAAAAACACCACAAATACGCGAGTTGACTGCCTTGACACTAATTCACGCTTACCTTACGATTTAGGTTGTGCCAATAATTTCAAGTATTTGACTGAAATTTGCGGTATTTCTACGGAAATTTTTCGACTCAACAAGATGTCTGAATATAACGTATTTGATTATGTGCCGATCGCGATCATGTTTTTGGTCGCCGCCGGTTTTGGAGCGAGCCAGCTACTCGTAACGCAGTTGATCGGGCCGCGAAAGCGAACAGCGACCAAGCTGATGCCCTACGAATGCGGCAAAGACCCCATCGGTTCGGCACGAGACCGTTTTTCGATCAAGTTTTACACCGTCGCCGTCATCTTTCTATTGTTCGATATCGAAGTCCTGTTCATGATCCCGTTCGCCGTGGCTTTTAAGAGCCTTATCGCCGCCGGCCCTGCTGTTTTCGGGACTGTAGCATTTATTGAGATCATGGTATTTGTCGCGACGCTGATCGTCGGATACATCTACGTTTGGAAAAAAGGCATATTTGACTGGGGTTTGCAGGCTAAGGCTGAGGCCCGTGCAGAGGCTAAGCAGATGGCAAAACAGAGACGCGATCAAGATGCAGCTCAAAAGCTCGCGGCCTGATTTCGTAATTTGAAATTCGTAATAGAATAAATGGGTTTAGAAAATACATTATTCGAGTCCTTGCCTGATGTCGTCACCGTTAAACTCGACGCTGTCATCAACTGGGCACGCAAATCGAGCCTCTGGCCGGCGACGTTTGGCCTCGCTTGCTGTGCGATCGAGATGATGAATAGCGTCTCGGCACGCAACGATCTTTCTAGATTTGGCGCGGAGACATTTCGAGCAAGCCCGCGTCAGGCGGACGTTATGATCGTCTCGGGCCGCGTTTCTCGGAAAATGGCTCCTGTACTGCGTCGTATCTACGACCAAATGCCTGAGCCAAAATGGGTCATCTCAATGGGGGCATGTGCCACATCAGGAGGAGTTTTCGACAATTACGCGATCGTTCAGGGTGTCGATAAGATCGTCCCGGTTGATATTTATGTGCCCGGATGCCCGCCTCGTCCGGAAATGCTCGTTCATGCGATCATGATGCTCCAAGACAAGATCATGAAGGAATCAGTCAAAGACCGTCGCGACACTTATGAGCCGGAATCACGAGAATCTATCGTTCCTGGCACGCTGCCCGTTACCGAGGGCACTGCGTTGGAACGAGAGATGGAAACTGAAGTCGCCGCCGGCGAGACCGCACGGCCGTATTCGGTTCCGTCAAAGCATGAACGAAGAAGAAGTTCTTAATGACTAAGCAACTACTAATTGCCGCCATGGTTTTAATGGCTTTGAACTGTTTACCACAGGTACTATCTGCACAATCACGCCTGACCTGGACGGCACCTAAGTTAGGTGTCTGGAAAGTGACCGGTAGTGACGAAGAAGGCGTAAATTGGAGCGGATCGATAAAGTTTGACACTCGAAAGCGTGTGGGTTCGCTTGATAAATATCGAGGTCATTTTAATTGGCGATCTTTAGACGGAAAAGATAGCGGGCGCGAGTATTTTACCGGTTCGTTCAATGGAAAAATCGGCAGGTTCACCATAGTCGGCATTCGTGTAACACACGCTAAGGGTAATATCGGCACCGGAAGGTATTGGTCTCACGTTAGAAACAAAGGCAGACGTCTCGCTAACGGAAGTTGGGGCGGGAAAGATGTCGTTAAAGGAAAATGGTCGGCCGTCTGGATGCGGCAAAAGTAGCACGGGTCTATATGGGATCTCTTTTGGATTACGTCGAAAAACTAAAAATTAATAACGAGGCTTGGGTCACCAGTGTGGCCGAAGGTCACGGCGAAGTGACCGTCACGGTTCCCGGCGAGGCAATTGTTGACGTGTGCCGTTTCTTAAAGGATGACCAGGGATTCGATCTGCTAGCAGATCTCTGCGGCTGTGATCGCGGGCCTGAGGAAGATCCCCGTTTTGAGGTCAACTATCATCTGTTTGGCACGAAGCACCATGATCGTCTTCGTTTGAAGGTGCTTTTAACAGAGGATAATATCCATGTCTCGACCGTCACGCACCTATGGCGAACGGCCGATTGGCACGAACGCGAGACATACGATCTGGTCGGCGTAATATTTGACGGACATCCTGATCTGCGGCGAATCTTGCTGCCTTCGGATTTTGACGGACATGCGTTAAGAAAAGATTATCCGCTGCGAGGCTACGAGCCTTACAGCATGAATTAAAGTAAAACGGGCTTTCCGGCCCGTTCAAGCCACAGGCTAGAAAGCCTGCTCTACATAATGAGCGTTGTAATAGAAAATTTAGCCGATCATTCCGAAGTGCTCGACAGCTCGCTTGAGTCAGAAATGACCCTGTCGATGGGGCCGCAGCATCCTTCGACACATGGCGTGCTCAGGCTCGATCTGCGGCTCGACGGCGAGCTTGTCATCAAGGCAATTCCCGACATCGGCTATCTCCACACCGGTATGGAGAAGCTTTTCGAATACAAAAAATACCAGCAAGGCATCGTAATCACAGACCGAATGGATTATCTTAATCCGCTCGGCAACAAT
This sequence comes from Chloracidobacterium sp., assembly GCA_043757775.1. Taxonomy (GTDB): domain Bacteria; phylum Acidobacteriota; class Blastocatellia; order Pyrinomonadales; family Pyrinomonadaceae; genus OLB17. The sequence goes on from JAYVOS010000039.1 coordinate 3,647, forward strand.
CTCGCCTATGTGATGGCGGCAGAGAAGTTGCTCGACCTCGAGATCCCTGAGCGTGCACAGGTCGTCCGCGTGCTGATGTGCGAGCTGCAGCGTATCGCCTCGCACATGGTCTGGCTCGGAACGAGCGCTCTCGACCTCGGTGCGATGAGCGTGTTTTTCTTTTGCTTTAAGCAGCGTGAAAAGATACTCAACCTGATCGAAGCCGCTTCGGGCGGACGCATGACGCCGAGCTATTTCCGCATCGGCGGGCTAATGATGGACCTGCCTGCGGGTTTTGACAACCGCGTCAAGCAGTTCATGGACGACTTTCCGGAGGCTCTGAATACTTTCGAGACGCTCGTCACCGGCAATACCATCTGGCAGAGCCGCACGCGGGATATCGGCATCATTTCCGGCGAAGATGCTATTGATTGGGGACTGACCGGCCCGTCGCTTCGCGGCAGCGGTGTAGATCTAGATCTGCGTAAAGCTACCCCTTACAGCGGTTACGAAAAATACGATTTTGACGTTCCCGTCGAACAGGACGGCGATGTCTGGTCGCGGTTTAAAGTCAGGATGCGGGAACTGTATGAGTCGCACAAGATCGTTCGCCAGGCATTAGAGAGATTAAAACCGGGACCGATCAAAGCTGACGCCCCTAAGATCGTGCTGCCTGATCGTGATGATATGCGTAAGCACATGGATTCGCTGATCCACCATTTCTTGATCCTCGCTGAGGGCTTTAATGTCCCAGCGGGCGAGGTCTATCATGCCATCGAAGCCTCAAAAGGCGAGCTTGGCGTTTCCATGAAATCGAACGGCGGCCCAAAACCAGAACGCGTCCATTTCCGCGGCCCCAGCTTCGTTAATCTATCGGCTCTACCCGTAATGGCTGAGGGCGAATTGATCGCCGATGTGGTGGCTATTATTGGCAGCTTGGATATTGTGCTTGGAGAGATAGATAGGTAGGGGAATCGTATGGCTAAACCCATTTCTGATGAAAAATTTAAGGAAGAAATGCTCGGCTTTAAGTTCGAGATGTTGGATTTCAAGACTGAGGTGACGCGATTTGTCGAAGTTGCTACCCAGAAGTTTGATGGTCTCACGTCTGATATTCGTGACAATTCGTTTCGAATAGATAAGGTCGATCAAAAGATTGATGTTATTGACCGGAAGCTAAATGTGATCTCTAGCAAAATGGATCAAGTGACCAAAAAAGTAGTCGATCATGAAAAACGGATTCGCTCCATTGAAGGTGACGCGTCCACGAGTCCGAGAGTCAACTAGATTCTATTGTAACAATGGCAGGAGCAACAGCTACAAGTTATACAGATAAGATTCTCGTCAGCGATGAGGTGGCGGAGTTTTCGGCTGCGGTCGTTGATGAGATGAGATCGCATCTCGATAAGTATCCGCCCGAACGGAGCCGTTCGGCGTTGATACCGCTTCTTTTTGTGGTCCAACGCGAACGCGGCTGGATCGATAATCCGGGCGTAAATTATCTGGCAAAGTTTTTGAATCTTGAGGTGACGGACGTGTGGGAGACGGCGACGTTTTACTCGATGTTCAATCTGCGTCCAGTCGGCCGCCACCACATTCAGATATGCAAGACCCTGTCATGCAAGATCATGGGCGAACCCGCGATCACCGACCATATTTGCTCAAAACTTGGCGTGTCGCCCGGCGGATCAACCGACGACGGTAAATACACCGTTACGATGGTCGAATGCTTGGGAAGTTGTGGAACGGCACCGATGATGCAGATCGGGTTTGATTATCACGAAGACCTGACCATCGAAAAGGTCGATAAGATTCTCGAAGGATGCAAATAGTTATGACAAATGGCGAGATCATCAAGGGATTATACGATGCGTTTGCGACAGGTAATGTTCCGGCTGTTTTAGGGGCCTTTGACGAAAATATTGAATGGACAGAAGCCACGGGATTTATGTATGGCGGCACATACCACGGCCCCAACGGAGTGTTGAGCGGTGTCTTTATGAGACTGGCGACAGAATGGGAAGGCTTTACTGTCACACCGGGCAAGATCGTGGATGGCGGTGATGGCAATGTCGTTTCGTTTGGTACATATTCCGGCAAGTATTTACAGACAGGCAATAGCACAACCGTTCCGTTTGCTCACGAATGGGAATTGAAGGACGGAAAGATCGTGAAACTTATCCAGCACACAGATACGCTGGTGATCGCAAGAGATCTCGGATTATAAAGATGGAAATCAAAGCGATAGGCTGCGAGCCATTACAACTTAAGATGATGCACGTTAAGGACGGGCACTCGCTAAAAGTGTATCGAGATCACGGCGGGTACAAAGCCCTCGAAAAAGCACTCAAGATGTCTCCGGCGGATGTTATCGACGAAGTTAAAAAGAGTGCTCTGCGAGGTCGCGGCGGTGCAGGTTTCCCTACGGGAATGAAATGGTCTTTCGTTCCAAAAGATTCGCCTAAGACGAAATACGTCGTCTGCAACGCCGACGAATCCGAGCCCGGCACGTTCAAGGACCGCTATCTTATGGAACGCGACCCGCACGCCCTAATCGAAGGCATGATAATCGCCGGATGGGCTCTCGGCTCGACGACCGGATTTATCTACACTCGCGGCGAATACAAGTATCTGATCGACATAATGGATGTCGCTCTCGCTGAGGCGCGTGCGGTCGGACTGCTCGGGAAAAATATTCTCGGCAGCGGCTTTGATATGGATATCCATACGCACACCGGTGCCGGCGCATATATTTGCGGTGAAGAGACGGCTCTGCTCTCGTCGCTCGAAGGCTATCGTGGACATCCGCGTATGAAACCCCCTTTTCCTGCCGTCGAGGGCGTTTACGCCAGCCCGACGATCGTCAACAACGTCGAAACTCTGACCGCAGTTCCGCAGATCATCGAGATGGGCGGCGAAGCGTGGCAAAAACTCGGCACCGAGAAATCAGGCGGCACAAAACTCTGGTCCGTCAGCGGACACGTCAAAAAACCGGGCGTTTACGAGCTTCCGATGGGCTACGCCGATATGGAAAAGTTCATCATGGATGACTGCGGCGGGATGCTTAACGACAAAAAGCTCAAGGCCTGCATTCCGGGCGGCTCGTCGGTTTACATCATGAACGCCGAGCAGATCATCGGCAAAAAAGTAACGCTTGACTACGAAGGCCTCGTTGCAGCAGGTTCATCGGTTGGTTCGGGCGGCTTTATCGTGATGGACGAGACCGTCGATATAATGGAATCGACCAAAAACCTGACCGAATTTTACAAACACGAATCCTGCGGCTGGTGCACGCCTTGCCGCGAGGGCACCGATTGGCTCGTTAAGATATTTAGTCGCATCGCCGACGGCGGCGGTCGGCCTGAGGACGCACAGTTGATGCTGGACATCTGTGACAACATCGAGGGTAAATCTTTTTGCCCGCTCGGCGATGCTGCAGCGTGGCCGATACAGTCTGCGATCAAGCAATTTCCGGGCGATTTCAAAAAATGGTTGGTCAATAAGACCGCAAACGATATAACTGCAAACGTATAATGACAAAGCGAGAGCTAAGAAAATATATTATTTTCGCAATGCAGACAGGCATATTGCTTGTCGCATTGAGCGTTTCGCTGTTTGCACAAGGCAAAAATCCGCTAATCTTTATCCCCGGGCTGACTGGATCGGAGTTGATCGTCAAAACTACCGGCGAAAAGATCTGGGTCAAGGCACTGAAATCTGATACCGAAGACCTAAGACTGCCGATCAATAAAGACATCACAAAGATCCACGACGATCTGGTCCCCGGCGACATCATCAGAAAACTGAAGATCGGGATATTGCCCGGCACTGATATTTATGGCGGGTTTATTGAGGCGATGGAGTTTCGCGGCGGTTATCGCGAAGAGAGCTGGAAATCGCCGTCGGATGACGGTTATCAGGATTCGCTGTATGTTTTCCCATACGATTGGCGACTTGATAACGTCGGAAACGCACGGCTGCTGATAAAGAACATCGAAGCATTAAAACTTAGGCTGAAAAAGCCGGGGCTCAAATTTGACGTTGTAGGTCATTCGATGGGCGGTATAATTGCTCGGTATGCCGCTATGTATGGTGACGTTGATCTGCCTACAGGCACACGCAAACCGGTGCCGACCTGGGCAGGGGCAACGAATTTTGACAAGATAATTTTGCTCGGCACACCAAACGAAGGCTCGGCAAATTCGCTCGGATCAATTTTGAACGGCTTTACGGTCGGCGGCCTGAGACTTGATTTCCCGTTTCTACAGGATTCGTCAAAATTTACCGTCTTTACCATTCCGGCGGCATATCAGCTCATGCCTGCTCCGGGAACGATCAAGGTATTGAACGATCACCTCAAACCTATTGTGATCGATATCTATGACCCAAAAGCGTGGTCAAAATACGATTGGGACGTGATGAACGACAAACAATTCAGTAAGGTTTTTGACCTTGCCGAACAAAAGATCGCTCCGACCTATTTTGCGGCAGCTCTTGATAGAGCAAAGCGGCTGCACGAGGCGTTAGCGGCAACAAACGGCAAGACCGGCGGAGTTACATTTTTCACACTCGGAAGTGACTGCAAGCCAGCCTTGAGCACAATTGTGGTCTATCGTGACGCTAAAAACGACAAGTGGAACACACTGTTTCGGCCTAAAAGTTTTACACGTTCTGATGGGTACAGGTTTACCGATGACGAGCTAAAGAAAGTAATGATGTCCGACGGCGACGGAGTCGTAACGACCCGCTCACTTGAAGCCGCCACAGAATCCGAAGCCGCCGGCGTCCAGTCGATATTAAAGAGCGGAGCGAGCAAATTTATTTGTGAGGACCACAGCAGATTGGCGACAAATGCAAAGATCCAAGACTACATAATTAGCGTTCTCGACACGAAAACGGATACAGAAAATTAAATTAGAGAGGAATAAATAATCATGGGAAAAGGCGATAAACGAACACGAAGAGGCAAGATATTTGCCGGAAGTTTTGGCAAAACACGTCCTAAGTACAAAAAAGCGGCTATTGTCGTAGCGGTAAAAGAGGCTCCGGCGAAAAAGATCAAGAAAGCTAAATAAGCAGGGTATTTGAGATAAAGTTTGATGGCAACCGAATTAGTAAAAATAACGATAAATGAGCAGGAATTTGAGGTCGATAAAGGGGCTCGTCTAATAGACGTGTGCCGCGAAAAGGGCTTTGGAATCCCGTCGTTTTGCTACTATCAGGATCTCGAATTGCAGGCCTCGTGCCGTATGTGCTTGGTCCGCATCGACAAAATGCCTAAGCTGCAGACTTCCTGTACCATTCTCTGCACAGATGGCATGGTCGTCACAACGCAGAGCGAGGAAGTTGAGAAAGCTCAGCGAGCGATGGGCGAATTCTTGTTGACCAATCACCCGCTCGACTGCCCTGTCTGCGACCGCGGCGGCGAATGTGAACTGCAAGAGGTCATTTTTGACTGGGGCGATGTCGAACAGCGTTTCTCCGAGAAAAAGAACGCCGAGCCGGAAAAATATCTCTCGCCGATCATCGCTAACGACCCTCAACGTTGCATTCTATGCAAACGCTGCACCCGCGTCTGCGACGAATGGATGGGCGAAGACGCTATCGAAGCCGGCAATCGCGGTGTCAATACCGTCATCGGCACCTACGGCGGCTGGCTCAACTGTTCGCAGTGCGGCAATTGCATCGAGGTCTGCCCGACCGGAACGCTGCTAGACGGCGTTTACCGCCACGAAACGCGTCCATGGGAACTCGAACAGACGGTCACGACTGATGTTTACGGTTCGGACGGAATGCAATTGAGCATCGGTTCGCGTGCCGGTGCGGTGCACCGCATCGTCGCCCGCGACCGTTATGTAAACGGCCTAAACGGTGAATTTCTCGACGTCAAAGCTCGCTTTGCACACGAATTTATCAACCACGCCGACCGCGTTAAAACGCCGATGATCCGCTATTCAAAAGGCGGCAAGCTCATTCCAGCGACTTGGGACGCCGCGATCGCATTTGCGGCAGAAAAGCTAAAGTCCGCCGGAAAATCCGTCGGCGTCATCGCAAGTCCGCGTCTGACAAACGAATCGGTCTTTACGTTCAAACGCTTTGCTGCCGAAGCTGCTGGATCAAACAATTACGCTGTTTCGGATATCAGCGACCTCGCACCCGTTTTCGACAATCTCAGCGTTCCGCTCTGCACGCACAAAGAAATTAGGTTTGCAAAAACTATCGTCCTCATTGGCGGTGAACCCGAAGAAGAGCAGAGCTACACCGCAAAACAGATCCGCCAAGCCGTCCGCAATGGCGGTGCGAATTTCATCTGCGTTAATGACACGCCGATCAATCTTTCTCGTCGTGCAACGCAGTTTATCCATGTAAATACTGGCTCGGTCGATGCTTTTGCATTGGCTTTGG
>JAYVOS010000040.1:0-2706 GCA_043757775.1 Chloracidobacterium sp.
ACTCGACGAGCGGGTCTTTTTGACCGTATCCGACAAGGCCGATGCCCTGCTTGACCTGATCGATCGAAAGTAAGTGATCTTTCCACTGGCTGTCGATGATGTTCAACATAATGTAACGCTCGTAGGCCCGCAGACTCTCGTCACCGGCGAGCTTTTCCTTGGCTTCGTAGTTGGCTTTTGCCTTGGTCCAGATCGCGTCCTCGATCTGATCGGCGTTCATACGCTTGAAATCGACGCCCGCATCTTTCGCAGGGTCGAGGGCATAAATGTTCTCGATCTCGGCGGCGTAGGTATCTACTTCCCATTTGTCGGGCGTGACCGTACTGGATAAAAAGCTGCCCGTCAGATCGGTGAGCAGATCTTTCGCAACGCCGTTATCGCCAAGCAAATATTCGCGATGCTCCGGCTCAAACATCAACTGCCGACGCAGGCCGTAAATGGTCTCGCGTTGGCGGTTCATCACGTCGTCGTATTTGAGAACGTGTTTACGCGTTTCAAAGTTGCGTGCCTCGACGGCTTTTTGAGCACGCTCGATCTGGCGTGAAACGGTCTTGGACTCAATAGCGACGCCCTTTTCCATACCGAGCCATTCCATCATCGAGCGGACCTTGTCACCCGCAAAGATACGCATTAGATCGTCTTCGAGCGAAAGAACAAACCGCGACGAACCCGGATCGCCCTGACGTCCGGCACGTCCGCGAAGCTGATTATCGATACGTCGGGATTCGTGACGCTCAGTACCCAAGATATGCAATCCGCCGGCAGCGATGACCTCTTTTGCCTCTACGGAAACGACAGCTTTTGCCTTGCGGAGCTGCTCTTCGAACTGCTCTTCGGTCGCTTCGTCGGGGTTGATCTCCATCCGCTTGAGATAGTCTCGGGCGAGCGTGTCCGGGTTGCCACCGAGCAGGATGTCGGTTCCGCGGCCAGCCATGTTGGTCGCGATGGTGACGGCACCTTTGCGTCCTGCCTGAGCGATTATCTCGGCTTCCTGTTCGTGATATTTAGCGTTGAGAACCTTGTGCGGGACACCGATGGCCTTTAGCTTTTCAGCCACAAGCTCCGAGTTTTCGACCGATACGGTTCCGACGAGAACGGGCTGGCCTTTGGCATGAAGTTCCTGGATCTCCTCGACCGTCGCGTCCCATTTTTCGGGCAGCGTGCGGTAGATCATGTCTGACGAATCGACGCGGACCATCGGTTGATTGGTCGGGATCTGAACGACATCGAGCGTGTAAACCGTACCAAATTCTTCGGCTTCGGTTTCGGCAGTGCCGGTCATACCGCCGAGTTTTTCATACATACGAAAATAATTTTGCAGCGTGATCGTGGCGAGCGTCTGATTTTCACGCTCGATCTTGACGCCTTCTTTCGCCTCGACAGCTTGGTGCAAACCGTCGGACCAACGCCGACCGGCCATTAGACGTCCGGTGAAATCGTCAACGATGATCACCTCGCCATCTTGGACGACGTAGTGATGATCGACCCTGTAGAGCGTGTGTGCTTTCAAAGCTGATTCGACACAATGGAGCATATCCATATTCGACGGGTCGTAAAGATTTGAAATGCCCAGTAATTTCTCCGCTTTCGTGACTCCGGCTTCGGTCAGCACCGACGAATGATTTTTTTCGTCGAGCAGATAATCGCCGGTCGTGACCTTGGTTTCCTCGTCCTTATGGCCAAGCTCGAGCTGCGGGATTATCTGATTGGCGGTGTAGTATTTATCGGTCGCCTCGTCCGAGGCACCGGAGATGATGAGCGGAGTGCGAGCCTCGTCGATGAGGATCGAATCGACCTCGTCGATGATCGCAAAATAGTGGTCACGCTGGACGAGCGACTCGACGTCGAATTTCATATTATCCCTGAGATAATCAAAGCCAAATTCGTTGTTTGTGCCGTATGTAATGTCGTGAGCGTAAGCGTCTTTTCGATCGACATCGTCCTGATCGTTTTGAATAACACCAACCGAAAGGCCGAGAAACTTATGAATTTTCCCCATCCACTCCGCATCTCGGCTAGCTAGATAATCGTTGACCGTGATGACATTAACGCCGCGTCCGGTCAGGCCATTTAAGTAAGACGGCAAGGTCGCGACGAGCGTTTTACCTTCACCGGTACGCATCTCGGCGATGCGGCCTTGGTGCAGGGCGATACCGCCGATCATTTGCACATCGAAATGTCGCATTCCGGTTACGCGCCGCGAGCCTTCGCGAACGGTAGCAAAAGCCTCGGGCAGGATGTCGTGCAGTATCTCCTGCTCTGCCTTACGGCGTTCTTCTTTGTCGTCGATACCGTCCAGATGACGGGCGATGATCTCTTTGAATTTGGGCGTCTGTGCCTGTAACTCTTCATCGGACATCGCCGCGATCTTCGGTTCCCAAGCATTGATCTGCTCAACGGTCGGCTTAACATTTTTCAAAAAAATGTCGCTCGACGTTCCAAAAATTTTCTTAACTAACTTATCTGCAAAACTATTGACAGCCATATTTTCCTCTTGTGTGTGTTCAGAGTGACGCCTTTAGACGTTATTCCTTCGCAGCAAACATTAAAGATTGCCCGAATGCGCTCGCGTGCGCAACTCTTACTCATTAAATCTATTTAATTGTGGCGTGTGTGAATGGAATGAACCGCTCGCCCGCCGCTACTTTGCGTCTGATGCAAGCAGCGAGTCGAGCCCGGCACGGGGAAGGCGGGTGACGATGAATA
>JAYVOS010000041.1:0-2702 GCA_043757775.1 Chloracidobacterium sp.
TCGCGAGGACACCGACGGGGGATAATAAAATGTCCCCAATGTCTTAAAACTTTTTATATCAAACTCTTTGCGTGCTCCGCAATTGATGCAGGCACGATACGAACCTTTTTCATTTGTAAACGGCCGGGTCAATTGCTTGTGCCGACATCCTAACAGTCTGGCCGCAAGGCCTATCTTTTTTCCAAACGCGCCGGTTGTCCTATCTATAACACGTTGGGCGATCACATTTTGTTCCAAAATTCCCTGCATACTATCTACCCCATTTTTAGAACGTTCATACCGGAACAGTCTTGCATCTATAAGATGAATGAGAAATGAAAAAGGTTTGATAATATTTTTCATGCCGCAGAACACCGGCTTTCTCTTATCACCTTAATTCGATAGAATCTTGCCAATAGATTCAGGAGCTATAACATGTTTAAATTTATTTTGCGTGCCGTACTGTTTACTACCATACTTTCCTCATCAATTATTCCGGTTTTTGCCTGGGACGATTCCGGACACAAGCTCACGGCCTATATCGCCTGGCAGCGAATGACGCCTGAGGTTCGAGATAAAGTGTTTAAAATACTACTTGCCGCGCCTGAGGACTCTCAGCTAGCGACATTTTATATGCTATACGGCTCACAAAAAGATGAGATCAGAAAGCGTGATTTTTTTATGCAGGCAGCCGTGTGGGCTGACCTTATCAAAGATGCGAAATTTGACACCCGGAACAAAAAGTATAACAACGGAAAAGAAAACTCGACCTGGCATTATTTCGACACACGCTGGACCGACAAAGACGGAAAGGCCGAGATATTGCCATCGCCTGGAGACGAAGGCGGAAAACTGATGCAAAAATTAGCCGATTTTGACAAGGTCATTCGCAGCACGGCTTCAAATTCGGAAAAGGCTCTCGCTGTCGCCTGGCTCTTACACCTTATCGGCGACTTGCACCAACCGTTGCATACGTCAGGCAGAGTGACTGATTACAAAGGCGAAGAAAATGGAGATCAGGGCGGAAACACATTTTGGATCAGCCCGAGAGGCGGCGATATTCACCTAAAACTGCACCAGTTTTGGGACGGGATAATCGGGCAAAATATGCCAAATACTGCCGATGCTTGCGATTCTGATTATCTAGTCCCGATAGGGCAAATGATTATGAAGTCATATCCATACGGATCGCTACAGAGCCGTCTGGCTGAGGGAAAATATGAGGTGTGGGAAAAAGAAAGCGTTGATATAGCCATGACCGAAGTTTATCGCGGTATAAAACGTGATCAACTGCCATCGGACGAATATAAAACAAAAGCCTATAAGATCAGTCAGGAAAGGTTGGCACTCGCCGGATATCGCATGGGGGATCTATTTAATGATATTTTTGGCACCCCTAAAACGGCAGTTGCGACAGCGGGGGACGGAATTCCGTGCCAGATGATCCGCAAGGTCATGTATCCGGTAACACAGACCTCATCGGTCAAGCAGACGCTTGAGATCGGACTGCTGGATCTGTGCCCGACTGTGTCTGCGGCGCGACCGATGTATAGCTTTATGATCGACGGCAAGATGGTTATGAAAGAATACGATGTGATTAAAATTTTCAAGACCGAGCAAGATGCCCGCAAATACGCCGCCGATAACAAGATAACGGACGTAAACTATTAAATGACTCCCCACAAAATACTGCAATATTTTCAAGAGCGACAGTCAGCGACCGTCGAGGCGATCCGCGAGATCGTCGATATCGAATCGCCATCTTATGACGCTGAAAAGAGTGTCGTTGTTGCAGACTGGATCGAGAAGCAAATAGCTGATATTCCGCTTGATCTGACATTTGAGAGGATCAAGGCGGACGGTTTTGGCGAGCATATCGTGATCCGTGCGTTTAATACAGGCGAGCCGCACACGCTACTGCTCGGACACACTGATACGGTTCACCCGATCGGCACAAATCTACAAAACCCTACTCGAATCGAGGGCGATAAATTTTACGGCTGCGGCATTTTCGATATGAAGGCAAACATCGTATTGATGTTTGAAGCCTTGAGATATTTTGCCGTGTCGGTAACTAAACCAATGCGTCCGATCACGATCTTACTATCGTGTGACGAAGAAGTGGGCAGTCACTCCGGACGGCTGCTGGTCGAACGCGAGGCCGCCAAAGCCGCTAGCTGTCTCGTATTCGAGCCGTCCGCCGATGGCCGCGTCAAAACCGGACGCAAGGGCACCGGAATGTATAAGCTGCGGGCTCACGGCGTTCCTGCACACGCCGGATTAGAGCCGGAAAAAGGCGCAAATGCGATAGCCGAACTTGCGCTACAGATCGAAAAGATCCACGCGGTTGCGAATCCAGAGATCGGAACTACCGTAAACGTCACGACTTTCCACGGCGGAACGGCTACGAATGTTATCCCGGAGAAAGCGGAATGTGAGATCGACGTGCGTTTTAGCCAAATGGCCGAGTCGGAGCGGATCGACACACAGCTACGATCATTGACCGCTTTTGATACACGCGTTTCGTTAGAATTGTCCGGCGGCATCAATCGTCCACCGCTCGAACGCACGGAAGCAGTTGTTGCGTTTTACGAGAAGGCTCGATATCTAGCGAGCAGCTTTGGCTACGAGCTTGGCGAGACGCAGGTCGGCGGAGCGTCAGACGGCAATTTTGTCGCGGCAATGGGCGTTCCGATACTTGACGGTCTCGGTATTGCCGGTGC
>JAYVOS010000042.1:0-2700 GCA_043757775.1 Chloracidobacterium sp.
GCATTTTGCACGTCACGCCATTGATAACTGCTGCTGCCGTACGAAGGGCCGCGCCGCGAGATGTCGTAAAGTATCGAGGCAGCGTCGCGGAGCTCCGTAGCAGAACGCCTGTCACGCACCATCTGCTGGAAAAGCCCTGCGGCGGCATCCATCTGTTGAGCTAGAAACGCCGCATCAAGATCGGACCGCGAATTTGAATAGCCGCGAAGAATGTCGTTTTGTGCACGGTCGGCAAGATCGACGGTCGCACGTTTTAACTGCGATGTGAGGCTGTCGAGACGGCCCGAATAGTATTTGTTATCTTGGGCAAATACCGAAATGCCTGACAATATTATCAACAGAATTGCTGCTCGGATAAGGTTTTTCATTGTGGTTCTCCCGTTTTAATTTGATTGGTTTGGAAGAGGTATTACGGCTCTATGACGACAAAATACCGTTATTGGTTTACCGAAAAATACTCTTTAGCTGACATTGACAGTTAGGCCGTCCGTATTTAGACGCCAGTCGAGGATTCTTGCACCTTCCTGTGCTGAGATAGCGGCCTCGACGTCGGAGCGTCGCCCATCTTCACAGAAAAACGCGATACATCCGCCGCCGCCCGCACCGCAGACCTTAGCGGCAACGGCTCCGTTTGCGATAGCCGTGTCGATAAGATGATCCATTTGCGGCGTTGTGATATTTGGCGAGAGGCGTTTTCGCTGCGGCTGTGCTTTTGCAAGGATCTCACCGACCGCGTTCCAATCGTCCGAAAGCAGTGCGGAACGCATATTAAGCGAAGTGTCGCGAATGCCGTCGAACAGCTCAAACAGTTCCTTATCGCCATCAATATGACGTTTTGTCAGCTCCCAGTTGTTAGTGCCGGAGTTTCGCGGCTCGCCCGTGTAGCAGACGGCGATGCGGCGTTCGAGCGTCTCGGTGTCAATGTCGAGAGCCTCACGTTCCATGCCGGCCGGGCTGAAATGGATGCACGCGACACCGCCGTATTGGGCAGAGTAATAGTCCTGATAACCGGTCGGAACTTTGATAACCTGACATTCTACCGCAGCCGCGATCGAAATAAATCTACCCGATGTGTAGCGGTCACCGACGAGTTTATTCAATGCACCGATACACGCAATGTTCAGCGTCGAGGAACCTGCAAGACCCGCACCGGCAGGAGCTTCGGATTCGGTCGTCATGTGAAAACCGCGATCAGGCTTGAAGAAATATACGAGCTTCGAAAGCAGTTCGAGACGAGGTTCGTCCTTAAGGCTCGCGATGTCAGTGACGGTTGTCTCAAATTTTGACTTTTGGTCTATCGATTCGAGAATGATGCGGTCGTCATCGCGCGTTTCAATGCGGCATTTGGCCATTAAACTAATGCCGAAATTCACCGTCGCGGCTCCTTCGTGAAAGAGGAAAAGAGGCGGAATATCAATTGTGCCGCCGGCAAGATCAACGCGGGTCGGGGCAGAGGATTCGATTATCATAAATCAGTAGTCGGTAGTCAGTTGACAGTGGTCAGTTGTCAGGCTTTTCTCTCCTCATCGCCTTTTCCCGTCTTCTCCCCTTCTTCGGCAACAGGCGGCAGATCTTTCGGGTCGATGCGGTTCGAGTCACGCGTCAGGTGCAGGCGTTCGCCAAGGTCGTGCAGAGTTGTGAGGCCTATGTCTTCGACGGCCTGCAGTTTTTCCTCGATCTTTTGGATCGTTTCAGGGTTGGCATCCTCGACACGTTCGGACAGCCAATATCGCTCCAAAACATAAAACGCAAGCACGCCAAACATCACGATAAAGAACAGGACAAATCCGACCTGTTTGAAATCGCCGATCATCGACGTGACCGCACCGCTAAAGAAATAACCTACGCCCGAAAGTATAATGACCCACAACGAGCAGCTGATCGCACTTAAGCCTAAAAACCGTAGAAACGGCATTTTCCCTACGCCGTAAAATACACACATCGCGACGCGTATGCCGTAGATGTACTTAGATATAATAATTGCCGAGCCGCCAAATTTATCTATCAACTTTTCTACACGCGGCTGCGCAACCTGATAAAAACGGTAATCCTTGGCGTTTTCGTGAAAAATACGACCTACCGCATATCCGGCAGAATCTCCGGCCATGCCGCCCAAGGTTCCAGCGGCAATAACCTTAAAAAAACCCCAATTACCGAAAAAACCGCCGTGAGCCATCGTGCCGGATATCAGCAAAGTTATGTCACCCTCGACCGTGCAAAGAGCAAATACTGCGTAAATGCCGTATTGGGCGATCAAAGATTCAAGCTGAAAATCCATATAAAAAACGTTTTGGAATCAGACCTAGGCTGCATAAGAGAGATTAACTTTCAGAACTATATGAGTCAATAATGCTGCCGTCGATGTTATGCTGAAATCACATGCAATTTAAGCAAGGGGTTTTATAATGCTGAGAAATTTTGTTCGTCCGCGAAGAGTTGTCATCACGGGCATCGGCTGTGCGACACCAATAGGGATCGGGCGTGAGGCGTTTTGGCATTCGCTCAAGACTGGCGTTAGCGGCGTGAGGACGATCACAAGTTTCGATGCATCAAACTTCGCGGTGAGGATAGCCGGTGAGGTCCAGGATTTTGACTGGGAAGCCGAGCTTAATCCAAAGGATCGAAAGCACGTTGCACGGACAGTCCCGCTCGCATTGGTAGCCGCCCGCGAAGCGATGTCAGATGCCGGTATTGACACAA
>JAYVOS010000043.1:0-2693 GCA_043757775.1 Chloracidobacterium sp.
CCCCAGGTTTGGCGTGACATAAGAGCAAGTTTTATACCCAATGTATATAAATATTAAACCTATGAATTCCCCTACATAGAGGGCCTCGACCATTCCCGCTTTAGCCATCCCTCCTCCGATGCCGGGCAGGACCGCTCCGATGGTGATAAATGCGTTGCCGATCGCGCGATATTTGCCATTTTTGATCTTTGTAAAGCGGATCGCACTCCAAAAAGCCGTGCCGATAAGAAATATGACTGAGTAGGTGTTAATAAACGGCGTGAGCAGACGAATCCATTGCCAACCGAGCGACGCACCGCTTGGACGGTAAACATCCATGAGGTCTGTATTGACGGGCGATAGAAAAACTATCACGGACGAAACGATAATAAACGGGAGCGTCAGGCAGGTGAGTATGTCTGCGTTTTTCTTTTTTAGGTGCAGATAGACGGAACCCTGAGCGAGCGGATAGCCGCCGAGGAAGGCTCCAGCAACATACCAAAGTTTATTTAATGCCGGTGTATTGCCGTGAAGCGTAATCAATGCTTCGAAAAATGTTCCGAGCCCGTAAGTGAAAACGCCGATCGCCCACCACAGTAAATGCGTTCCGCCTTTTTGAAAGTAGCGGCCGACGATCTGATAAAGAAAGAATGCTGAAAAGATAGTCGTCAGAATCGGCAGGTAATGTACCGGTTGTAATGTCTGAAAATATTGATCCATTTATAAAACTATTAACCGCCAAGAGCGTCTATGAGTATTAGTAGTGTAAGCGATTCTAATACGAGATGTTATTATAATTACTTATCATGCGATGTAAGGATATTCGTCTAATAAGGTAGTGTTACCATTAGAGTTGGTTCATAATATACATAAATTTTAAGGAGAAATGTCATGTCTAGAAAATTTATTCATAGTGCGATAATTGCAATATTCTTATTCGCAGCGGCTCTCGTTGCACAGGGCCCCGCAGTCAGCGGTATCGTCCAGGACTCGGCCAATGCCGTCGTTACAGGTGCCATGGTGACTCTGCGAAATAATAAGAGCGGAGCGGAGCAAGTCACTCAAACCAACAGAGAGGGCAAATTCACATTCGACGCACCCGGCGATCTCGCACAATACACGATCATAGTGTCTCTAAAGGGTTTCGGCCGCCTAACGAAACCGCTTGAAACTGGCAACGCTAATAATATTACCCTGACGCTCACACTCGGACAGCTTAGCGAAAACGTGACCGTGACCGCGACGCGAACTCAGATACTTACGTCGGAAACCGCAGTGCCTGTCAGTGTGATCGGACGTGACGAGATCGAGCGAAAGGCGGTTAACACCGTCGGCGACATCTTTCGCACTCTTCCCGGAACATCGACCGTCAATGAGGGCGGTTTTCAAGTCCGGCCTCGTATTCGTGGGCTGGACAGTAACCGTGTCCTTATCCTGGTGGACGGCGAACGTCTTAATAACAGCCGTACCTCGACGGGCCAGTCGGGTGTCGAAACCGGTCTCGTAGAACTCTCGCAGGTCGAAAGCGTTGAGGTGGTCCGGGGCAGCGGTTCGGTTTTGTACGGAACCGACGCTCTCGGCGGTACGATCAATATAATCACCCGCGACACGCCGATACGACGCGACAAAGGCTTTCGATTTGGCGGCGCGCTTGACACATTTTACAGCTCCAATGAGAATGGCCGACGAGCAAGTCTGGCAGTAAATGGATCTGGAAAATACTTTGCATTCCGTGTGTCGCAGTCCTTCGAACGATTTCATAATTATTTTACAGGAAAGCCAAATACTATCTTTCTGTCAGATCTACGGTCCCAACAGTTCGCTATCACCGATAATGGCGAAGCCTTGAATTCGCAGTCGCACGCCGGGAATTCGGCTGCGACACTCAGATTCTTTCTAAACGATAAGAACACGCTCAAGCTGAATTATGACCGCCGACGCGGAGCCAATATCGGCTCGGCCGGGCTGGTCGGAACATTTAACGGCTTTTTTCCATTCTCAAATCGTGACAAGTTTGGCGGACGTTTTGACTCCGTCCTGATCAACAAATACCTGCAACGCGTCTCAGCAAGCGCTTTTTATCAAACGCAATATCGTAATTTTTCAAATATCTTGACGGTTCCGCCTGCTCCGCCTTTCTTTCCCGGCATATATCAGATCAGCGAAACCATAACTGATACCAAGACGTCAGGATTTGACGTGCAGACCGATTGGGCGTTCGGCGGCCGCAATAACCTCGTTGCCGGTGTCAGCTTTTTCCGCGATACAAATAAGGACCGCCGCCTAGTTGTCTCGCGTTCCACGCCTGCCTCGACATCTTCGCGAACCAGCACGACAAAAAGTATTCCAGATGCCAGCTTGTCAAATTTTGCCGGCTTTGCTCAAGACGAATTTCGCGTTTCGAATCGACTGAAATTTGTCGGCGGCGTCCGTGTCGATAATTTCAAGACGGTCTCGCAAACTACGACCGGTTTTGTTTTGCCCGCGCTCACGCCGGCTCAGATCGATTTTCTCGGCATCGGCAATATCGCCTCGGGCATTACCAAATCAAATACCTCGGCTACCGGTGATCTCGGAGCGGTCTATAAATTGACCTCTGATGTCATCCTTTCGGCCCGCGTCGGCCGTTCATTCCGAACGCCCAATTTATTTGAGACGTTTTTTACCGATCGGGGGTCCGTCAGCGGCTCATTCGTAGCAGGTAATCCATTTTT
>JAYVOS010000044.1:0-9951 GCA_043757775.1 Chloracidobacterium sp.
CAGTTTATCGCCCTCAAGCTCAAAATGCACCTTGCCCTCCCGATCTAATGTGGCATATTCCGACGAAAGATATTCGAGATTGTTCATCTCATGGGTAACAAAGATAGATGACACATCTTCCAGATCGCGGAGCTTTATCGCAAGTTCACATATTGTCCTCGCCGTCGGCGGATCGAGTCCTGCTGTCGGTTCGTCAAAAAGTACGATGCTCGGATTGCCAACCAATGCTCTAGCAATGCCGACACGCCGTCGCATACCGCCCGAAAGCTCCGCAGGCATTTTGTCGATCGCATCTTCGAGATCTACGAAATGGAGCATTCGCCTAACCTCGTGCTCGATCTCATCTTCGTCAGCCTCTTTTTCTTCGTGCAGACGGTAGGCAACATTGTCATAGACTGATAATGAATCAAACAATGCTCCCTCTTGAAACACCATTCCGATATTTTTTCGGATACGCATTAGATCCTGATCGTCAAAACCGCAAATGTCTTCACCGTCTATCAAAATCTCACCGGCATCAGGTTTTATGAGTCCTAAAACAAGATTGATTATCGTTGACTTTCCGCTGCCTGAACCTCCGAGAGCTATCTTTGTCTCGCCTCGGCGAACCCTAAAACTGATCTTATCCAGAATAACTTGGTCGTCGAACGCGAGTTCGACATCACGAAACTCTATCGCCGGTATGACACGGTCGTCCGTTTCGGGAAAACTCTCGTCTCGCTTGTGTTCGTGATCATTTTCCAGGTCAAATGCCATAACTCACTGTCTAAAAAATAGTGGCCCCGAAAAAATTCTGTAATATCTTGGACAAAAAGAAATCGGCAATAATGATGGTAACGGATGCCATAACTACGGCATTTGTGGTCGAACGTCCGACACCTACCGTACCGCCAGTCGTGCTAAGCCCTTTATAACAGGAAATTAACCCAATTATCACACCAAATACGAGCGGCTTCATAAGACCGCCAATAACATCCGATATAGCAATGCCTATTTTTGCTGATTGGATGTAAACTTTTGGATCAAGACCATGCAATTGCTTGGCGATCAAGCCTCCTCCGACGATGCCGACAAGGTCCGCCGAGATCGTCAGCAATGGAAGTGTTACTAGCAATGCGATTATCCGAGGCGTGACCAGCTTGCGCACAGGCGAAGTGCCGAGAGCCCGCATTGCGTCGATCTGCTGTGAGACGACCATCGAGCCAAGCTCGGCAGAGATGGCGGAACCGACACGGCCTGCGACCATTAAAGCGGTTAGCACCGGCCCTAATTCTCGCACCAATGCGGTGGCGACGCTTTGACCGGCATTGCTTTGCGCACCATAATATTCGAGCGTCGGGTATGCCTGCAAGATCAACACACCTCCAGTAAAAAAGCCGTTTAGTACAACAATCCCTAGCGACCCGACGCCGATGCTGTCCATTTGTTCGATGATCTCACGAAAGTATCGTGGTTTCTTCGTCAGTCCCTTTATTGAGCTCCACAAAAGATTGGTGATCTGTTGGACTTCGAGTAGGAATTTGGTGATCGGATTCATTCGATAGAAAAGGTATTTTGTGTCTGGTCAAGAATATAACGAACTCGCTCCAAACATCAAACAAAAGAAGGGCCGATCCATGAAAGGACCGACCCTGTTCCCTTTGGAGGGTAACATCTTACTTATATTATCCCGGTCAAGGTTGAATTGGACGAACTTTCTGCTTGCCGTCAGTAAAAGTGATCGTATTTGGATCTTGGCGTTTATTTACCCGCTGCCCTTCCCGTAAAGGCCTACGAGTTTCGAGATTTTCACGCATTTGTTCAAAATGCTGCCGTAATTCACGAAAACGAATCAACTGTTCGGGTGTCAGGATCCGCCTGACAGCGACCTCGTTCATAAACCTTATTTTGGCAACCTCGGCTTGGGCAAGCTGTGCTTCTTTCAGACGGGCCTGAACATCGCTTTCGTTGATAGTATCGGCATAGATAGCTTCGTCAAGCAGACGATTTGCCTCACGCGAACGCTTTTGAGCCTCGTCCATAAGCGGCTTTCTCGCCATATTTACACGGCGGATCTGCTGGACCTGCTCCTGCGAAAGCCCGAGCTGACGCAACACATTTGTCTTAACATCCTTCGGCTGATTTGGCGGCTGTGTTTCGGGCGGCTTAGTATCCTGAGCCCATGCTGCAGCGACAAACAAAGACAACGCGGTAATAAACAAAAATATACGGGTATGGATGTTCGCTTTCATAATATTTTACACGCCCCCGTCATCGACCAGATCGGCGAGACGCAAAGATTTATCATCGTCCTCGTCGTAGTTGCTCAAAACCGGAGCCTTTAGATTCTTTTGCGTCGGAGTCGGATCGACCCGCGTTTTCGTATCGGCAGTCAGGTTTCGTTGAAAAACACGATGTTGACTGACAACAGCCGCCCGGACAGGCCGAATTCCACCATCCACTGATTTATTTGAGGGCGTAGTAGCTTCCGGATTTTTTGGCACAGCAACCTCTTGAGGATTAGTCGTAACTACTGGTGCTATCACAGGAATATTGACCGGGATCTTATTACTCGCGATGGACTGGTCGCTACGGACATAATTCATCGCAACAAATCCCAGACCGATACAAACAAACACTGCAGCAGCAACGGCAACGGCCGATGACCAGCCCGATAATGTCAGCATATCGCGAAGTCCGGCGAAAAATCCTGCCGTTTCAACCTCGAGTGATTTAGGTGCGTAGGGAATTACGATCTCCGGCGTAGCGAGATGAGCAAACTCTTCTTTCTGATACTCGAAAATGGAGAAGCGGGCGTTCGAAATACCCGCAAATTCGTCGGTGCAGGCCGAACAATTTGCAAGATGCGACTCAAATTTAGTGCGTTCCGGCTGGCCGATCTCGTCGTAAATATATGCGACGATCTCGTCAGCAAACCCACATTCTTTTTTATGACCGTTATTTAACATAACTTCACCTACCCAACTCAAACAACCTCAACGGGCGTTCTCTCTAACCTCATTTTCAACTGCTTTAATGCAGTATAAAGCCGGCTCTTGACAGTGCTCAATGGCAACTGCAATGTTTCTGAAATCTCCTGAAAGGTCATCTCTTCAAACTCTTTCATCACGATCACCTGCCGCAGATCTGTCGGCAAAGCTCCAACCGCTTGTCTTACCAACGTCAATCTCTCTGACTGCTCAGTGATCTTTGCCGGAGATTTTAATGGAGATGCAACGAAAGTCCGTTCCGATGTTCCGTCCTCGTCATCAATGAAATCCTCAGCTCTCGATCTCGCACGTCGTTTAGTTGTCAAACACTGGTTGACCGCTATCCGGTGCAGCCATGATGAAACCTTAGCCTCGCCACGAAAATTTTTCAAATTACGATACGCAGCGATAAATGCCTCTTGGCAAGCATCACGTGCGTCATCCTCGCGGCCGAGCATACCAAAGCAGAGAGCGAATATTTTCCGCTCCCACCTTCTAACGATTTCGCCGAAGGCTTCAGAGTCATCTGAGACTGCCAGGCCGACAAGCTGCTCATCCGTTAAATTTATATACATCCAACTCGTGTTAACGCCGCTCTTTTCACGAGAATAATAGCTCAAATATCACAAACGATGCGAAACCTATCCGCATTCAAATACTTAGACGCCGCAAACTGAGAAAAAGTTTGGATTTGAAACCTAAATGGAGGCCGCACTGTCCCAATGCGGTCGGGACACTCATGGGACAGTCTAAACCATTGTAAACACTGCGTTTTCCGCAGGTGTCCCGCTGTCCCAAGTGTCCCAACATTTTTCCAGAAATTCAAATATCGAATGAGCGAATCGGCTCACAGAGCTTATTACGCTAGCGCATTTTGAAAAAGATTGAAATGCTACTTTTCGCGCTTTGACGTACTTTCGCAGAATATTCTGCTTTATCTAAACGCCAATCTAGGGACGAAATATCAAAAACTTGTGGTAACATCATCGTTAGGGTTGATTAAAAAGGAGTTTAGGAACGAATATCCATGCTTTTTTTGTAAGATGAGATTCACGCATTTTTCCACTAATCAGTTTCTTTTCAAAAATCTAGCAATTCTCCTACTGGTAATAGCCACTATTACCCTTAGCTGTCGTAAAGGAAAACCGGAGGTCAATTGCGACAAGGGAAATTATGACTGTTTTTTGACAGGCTACAACAAGATAATACAAGCCGACCCAAATAACTCAGAAGCATACTATTACCGTGGGCTTGCTTTTGACGCCAAGGGTAACAAAGATAAAGCCATTTTAGACTACTCCAAGGCAATTGAATTAGACCCCAAAAACGTCAAGGCATTTAAACTCCGCGGGTTAATTTTCGAAGACCAAAATAGACACGATCTTGCAATTATTGATTTCACGAAATTAGTAGAACTAGAGCCGGATAATGCAGATAGCTATAGGCTACTAGGAACCGCCCTCAATGCCAACGGCGATCACGATCAAGCAATACTTGACTACACGAAAGCTACGGAACTGGCCCCGGATGATGCAAGAAATTTTGTTTCACGGGGTAAAGTATATCGGTTTACTAACGATTTTGACCCAGCAATCCAAGATTTTAGTAAAGCGATAGAGATTGATGTTAAATTTACCCGAGCATATATTAACCGATGCATTGCTTATACGAAAAAGGGCGAGTTTGACCTTGCAATGATCGACTGCAACTATGCGATAAAAATTACCGGCACAGAAGACAATGATGAAGCTTTCAATGCCAGAGGACATCTTTACAAAGCAATGGGCAAGTATGATTTGGCGATCTCTGATTATGGAAACGCAATAAGGTTAAAACCCAGGGAAAGTACTCATTATGACAGTCGCGGACTCATCTATTATCAACTAGGTGACGAACCAAATGCGTTACTTGATTTTAACAAAGCCATCGAATTAAACCCTTCGAGTAGTGGAGCATATAATAACCGTGGCTTGGTTTACTTGAAAAAAATTAACTTTTCTCTCGCCATTTCCGATTTTACAAAATCTATCGAATTAGGTTCTAAAAATGGCTACGCTTTTGATAACCGAGGGTTGGCCTATTTTAAAATCGGTAGATTTGATGATGCATTGTCTGATTACAATATTTCCATTGGATTAGATGCAAATAATGCCGAGGCCTATGAAAATAGGGCGTCTCTTTACGAAAAACTCGGTGAGAAAGCAAAGGCCCAACTAGACAGAGAAAAGCTTCAGGAATTAAAGCAAGCCAAATAGCTCCAACACAAATAAACTAATGCTAATAAGCTCTTGCGAAGATCACTCGCTTGTTTGATTCCGCACCAGAATACACGCATTTTCCAGCCTCGTCCGGAGCATCAAGCGGGATACAACGGATCGTTGCTTTGGTTTCGTCTTTTATCTTTTCTTCGGTTTCGGATGTGCCGTCCCAGTGGGCAGAGATGAAGCCGCCTTTTTCGATCTGGGTTTTGAAATCTTCCCACGTATCGACCTGAAACGTATTTTCTTCGCGGAAACGGAGGGCTTTTTGATAGAT
Source organism: Chloracidobacterium sp. (assembly GCA_043757775.1). GTDB lineage: Bacteria > Acidobacteriota > Blastocatellia > Pyrinomonadales > Pyrinomonadaceae > OLB17. The sequence goes on from JAYVOS010000044.1 coordinate 5,505, forward strand.
AGCCTGTTGGATCTGTTCGAGGAGGATCTTTACCGTGTCAACAACGGTATCTATTGCTACGGACTCTTTTGTGAGCGTGTCGCGGCGGGCGACCTCGATGGTGCCGGCTTCGAGATCGCGCATACCGAGACCTAGGCGCACGGGCACTCCGCGCAGCTCGTATTCGGCAAACTTCCAGCCGGAACGCTGATTATCGCTGTCGTCGTATTTTACCGAAACACCCGCAGCCTTTAGTTCCTCGACGATGGGAGCGATCTTTTCGCTGATCGCGGCTAGATCCTCCGGTGTTTTATAAATTGGGATAATGACGACCTGTATCGGAGCAAGTTTTGGCGGTAAAACGAGGCCTTGATCGTCCGAATGGGCCATTATGAGAGCTCCCATTAGACGTGTCGAAACGCCCCAGCTCGTCGCCCATGCGTATTCCTGTTCGTTTTCTTTGTTGACGAATTTCACATCAAACGATTTTGCAAAATTCTGCCCGAGAAAATGCGATGTTCCTGACTGCAGTGCCTTGCCGTCTTGCATTAGAGCCTCAATACAATATGTCTCTACAGCACCGGCAAAACGCTCATTAGGAGATTTCAGACCTTTTAAAACAGGCAGCGCCATCCAATTTTCCGCAAAATCAGCATAGACGCCCAGCATACGTTCGGTCTCCTCGACGGCTTCCTGCTCGGTCGAGTGAGCGGTGTGGCCCTCTTGCCAAAGGAATTCGGTCGTGCGCAAGAAAAGCCGTGTCCGCATCTCCCATCTGACGACATTGCACCACTGATTTATCAACAGCGGCAGATCGCGCCAAGACTGGATCCAATTTTTGTAGGTATTCCAAATGACAGTTTCTGATGTCGGGCGAATGATAAGTTCTTCTTCAAGTTTGGCATTAGGATCAACCATCAAGCCGCCATTCGGGTCGGCCTTGAGGCGGTAATGCGTCACGACAGCACATTCTTTTGCAAAACCCTCGGCGTGTTCTTCTTCTTTTTCGAGAAAAGATTTTGGCACAAAAAGAGGGAAGTATGCGTTTTGATGCCCCGTCTCTTTGAACATATCGTCCAGTGCACGCTGCATCTTTTCCCAGATCGCAAATCCGTAAGGCTTGATGACCATACAGCCTCGAACCGCCGAATTTTCAGCCAGATCAGCACGTTTTACGATCTCGTTATACCACTCGGAATAGTTTTCCGATCTTTTAGGAAGCCCTTTTGCCATAAAATATGTCATCACAGTGTGCACATCGTACACAGGATAAATAAAAATAATAGGATAAATTAGTAAACGATACAATTGAACATCGTTATTCTTATAACTGATTTACTCTGTGCTCTCTGTGTGCTCTGTGGTATGGTTGCGTTTTATGAGTGAATTCCGTCTCGATCTCCAGGACACCGCCACTGCCTTTGCAGATAAATCCGACGCACAGCTCAAAGAAAAATATCGCCTTTTTAAAATGCTCAACTCGCCATTTTTGAATGCGGTTGGAAGCGGTATTACCAAATTTGCTTTGTCATTGGGTCTGCCGGTCGAAGGGCTGATAAAAGCGACTATATTTGAGCAATTTTGCGGTGGCGAGACGATCGAAGAATGTGAAAAAACGATCGACTCGCTGGGGCGCTCGAAGATAGGTACCATCCTCGACTACTCGGTCGAGGGCAAGGCGACCGAGGAAGATTTTGATTTCACAAAGGACGAGATCATCCGAACAATAAAACGGGCCAAGGACGATCCAAATATCCCGTTTGCCGTTTTTAAGGTGACAGGCATTGCCCCGCTCGGAACTTTAGAGCGAATGAGTTGTAAAAAGAAGCTCGACGCCAAAAGTCAAGCTAAGTGCGAACGAATTCACCGCCGCGTCATGGAAATATGTGAATATGCGTATTCGATCGGTCAGCCGGTTTTTATAGATGCCGAAGATTCGTGGATACAAGATGCGATCGATCGACTCGCGACCGAGATGATGGAACGGTTTAACCGTGAGCAACCGATAGTTTATAACACGTTGCAGTTATACCGCACCGACCGCCTGCATTTTCTGAAAAATGCCCGCCGACAAGCCCACGCTGACGGTTACATCTTAGCCGTTAAGCTTGTTCGCGGTGCATATATGGAAAAAGAACGCGAGAGGGCCATTGAGAAAGGTTACCCGTCGCCTATCCACGAAACCAAGTCCGCGACCGATGCAGATTATAATGGTGCACTCGAATATTGTATGCGGCATTTCAAAGACATAGCTTTCGTTGCGGCCACGCACAATGAGATCAGCACCCAGCGGCTCGCATCAGTGATGCACGAAATGGGTATCTCACCTGATCATCCAAATATTTTCTACTCACAGCTTTACGGAATGGGTGACAGCATTTCGTATGTCCTTGCTAACGAGGGCTACAATGTCTCCAAATACGTCCCATACGGCCCTGTCGCTGACGCCATTCCATATCTGATCCGTCGAGCCGAGGAAAACTCGTCTGCAGCAGGACAGGTCAGTCGCGAGCTTGAAATGCTCGAACGCGAGTTAAAGCGGCGAAAACTACATTGAACTAAAGTTGCAGCAAGGTCTTACCCGTTTTGCTCATCAACTTGTTATGTATTGTCCAAAGTGCGGAAAAGCCGATCAGGTCGAAGAGACGTATTGCCGACAATGCGGCACATTTCTGCCTGATCTTAACAAACCGGTCAAGAAAGAATCTCCGGCCAAAGAAAACATTAAAGTAAATATGGTGCTCTCACTGATGACGGTCATAGTGAGCTTTACACTAGCGATTTTGCTGTATGTGTTTTTAGGTTTTCGAGATAATACGCATCCGTTGATATATGCTACAGCCGGACTGTTGATCGCTATGGGCGGTTGGCACATTCAAACGTTCATTCGAACGAGAAAGTTAAAGAAACAGTGGAAACGCAGAAATTCTGATAACAAAACGGTAGCAAAAGATCTTGGTACAGTTTCAACGGCGAAGTTATTGGATCGGCCTGACTACAGCAATATGGTCCCGCCTAGCGTGACGGACAGCACGACCAAACACCTAGTCAAAACGCAAAAGCGTTCATCGTAATCCCATCATCAGCCTAACCGAGCGATCAGAAACCACCTGGTTGTCGTCTTTTCTCCATTTATTCAACGGGTCGAGTTCTTTCTCAGTCAGCTCAACATTTGCGATCTTAGCAACTTGCGTACTTTCAAATGCACGGTTTGTGAGAGCAATGTGCGGACTATTCAGCGATAAACTTGCAGGCGATGCAGACGCGGCTTCGGCAGTATCTACATCGAGAAAAAAATCGCCATATCCGGCGACGTGCCAAATATAGTCCCCGTCAACCACGTCCACGGCAAGCAACCGCAACAGGGCAAAGCCAGCTTCGAGCTGGAAAACAAGAAAATCTCCAGGTTGAAAATACTGCGGCATATTCACGAGATTAGCATAAGGGGCCGTTTGTCGATAAAATCGCTATTTATGAAACCGGAAATTGATAAACAAGCATTGCTGGATATTGCTATCGAAGAGGCTCGCATTGGCATCGCTGAAGGCGGCATCCCAATTGGAGCAGCTTTGTTTGACGGCGATGGAAATCTGCTGGGACGAGGCCGTAATCGCCGGGTCCAGGAAAGCGATCCATCCATCCACGGCGAGACCGACGCATTTCGTAAAGCCGACCGCCAACGTAGCTATCGCAACACGATCATGGTCACGACGCTAGCTCCGTGTTGGTACTGTAGCGGGCTTGTCAGGCAATTTGGCATAGGAACTGTGATCGTCGGCGAATCGCAAACCTTCCAAGGCGGCATCAACTGGCTTCGTGAAAATGGAATCGAGATCATTGATATGAATTCCGCCGAATGCATTGATATGCTCGGTAGATTCATTACGGAATATCCGGAAGTTTGGAACGAGGACATTGGTGAATAGATCTCTGAATTTTATGCTAAATACAATTTCTGCAGACGAAGCAGTAAAAGTAATTAAGTCACGTGATCGTGTTTTTATACACGGTATCGCCGCCGCTCCGGCTCAACTGATAACTGCAATGACCGCTCGTGCTGATGAACTGCGTGATGTAGAGATCGTTCATTTACACACCGAAGGCCCCGCGCCATATTCCGAGCCGCAATATGCCAAAAGCTTTCGCGCTAACGCATTTTTTGTCGGCTCCAATGTTCGGCAGGCGGTTCGAGAAGGCCGTGGCGATTATATCCCGATTTTTTTGTCGGAAATCCCTTCTTTGTTTCGAAAAAAGGTTCTTCCTATCGATGTGGCGTTGATCCATGTTTCGCCTCCTGATAAACACGGCTTTTGCTCGCTGGGCGTTTCGGTAGATATTGCCCGCGCGGCTGTAGAATGTGCCGCCTATGTCATCGCTCAGGTCAATCCAAATATGCCGCGGACGCTCGGTGATGCATTAGTTGCCGTAAAAGAGATAGACGCTTTTGTCGAAGTCACCGACCAATTAC
>JAYVOS010000045.1:0-9947 GCA_043757775.1 Chloracidobacterium sp.
CGGCAGCGTCTCTGGACTAAGGGCGAAAGTAGCGGAAATTACCTCGATGTCATCTCGATCACGCCTGACTGCGACCGCGATACGCTGTTGATAAAGGCAAAGCCCGTCGGGCCAGTTTGTCACACCGGCTCTGCTACGTGTTTCGGCGAATCAAATGATGTGCCACTCAATACGATCGATCTCATTACTGAGCTTGAGTCAGTGATCGACCATCGCCGGACCGAAAAGCCCGAAGATTCATACGTTGCAAAACTCTTCGAAAAAGGTATTAACAAGATCGCTCAAAAGGTGGGCGAGGAGGCTGTGGAGCTTGTTATCGAGGCCAAAGACGACGATCCCGCTAAATTTAAGTCCGAAGCGGCTGATCTACTCTTTCATTATCTTATTTTGTTAAGGGCAAAGGATATTTCCATCATGGACGTGATCGCGGAGCTCAAGACACGCAGAAAATTGTTATTTGACGACCCCACGCTTTGAGCTTGCGATGAATTCGGCAAGCATATCGACCTCTTTGCAGCCGGTGATCTCGGTTGTAATGCGTTCGAGAGCCTGCGAAGTGTTCAGCTTTGCTGAAAGCAGCAGGTGAAATGCATGGTTAAGCTTTTTGATAGTTTCGCGCGAATAGCCGCGGCGTTTTACTCCGAGCTTATTGAGGCCATAGCATTTGGCGTGGTTACCCTGGATGATGGCAAAAGGCATCGCGTCTTTAACGACGACCGAATACCCGCCGACGAAGGCTTCATAACCGATGCGGCAGAATTGATGAACGCCCGAGTAAGCTCCGATGCTGGCCTTGTCAGCGATCTCGACGTGTCCGGCAAGCGTCGCGGCATTGGCCATAATGATCTCGTTTCCCAGATTGCAATCGTGTGCAACGTGGGCTTGTGCCATTAGCAGATTGCCGTCACCGATGCGCGTTATGCCACCGCCGCCAGTCGTGCCGCGGTGGATAGTGACGAATTCGCGAATATGATTTCGCTTGCCGATCTCCGTCCGAGTCGGTTCGCCTGCGTATTTCAAGTCTTGGGGAGCAAGTCCGATCGAGACGAAAGGAAATACGATCGTCGCATCGCCAATCGTTGTATTGCCGTCAACGACGACGTGAGATTCGAGCCGCACGCCGCTACCGAGAACGACCGATCCACCAATAGAACAAAATGCTCCGATGTGACAATCGCTGCCGATCTGCGCGTCCCTTGCGACGATCGCTGTTTCGTGGATAAAAGAAGCCATGATTGAAAAGATTTAGTTTGCCGGGCCGTCCGTATCTATAACTACCGCTATTTTAGATCCGCGAATGATCAACCAGGTAAATATTGCCGCAGCTGGGACCGACAAGAACACGCCTAGCAAAGCTCCTCCAACTATAGATGCGATAAGCCCGATGACGCCGTATGTTATATTTTTACGGAGAAATCCGAGTATGAGCGGGCAGAGCCCGAGAACAAGGCCTATGCCTACCTGAAAAAGTGTTCCGTAGAGGATGGCCTGCTGCGGTGTTATTTCTATTTGAGCCATATATTTAGCCTTTTGGATTTGGGCGGTTTGCGATGATACACAAAATTTCCGCCTCTGCTGTGACTTCGCCGTCAACCGTCGCGATGCCGTGCATTTTCTGTACCCTACTGCCGACCCTGAGAGCTCTTACTTCGAGCTTGAGCGTATCTCCCGGGACGACCGGGCGTCTAAATCGTGCGTTATCAATACCAGTAAAAAACGGTATCTTGCTGTGACGGTCTTCGAATTCGCGAAGCACTAAAATAGCCCCGACCTGAGCGAGTGCCTCGATCTGCAATACGCCCGGCATGACTGGAGCACCGGGAAAATGACCTGCAAAAAAATCCTCGTTGACGGTAACTTGTTTGATACCGACGATGCTTACACGCGGTTCAAGCTCGATGATCTTATCAACGAGCAAAAAGGGATACCGGTGCGGCAGTATTTCCTGAATTGCAACTGAGTCATAGATGACCATAATTAAAGCCGAATAAAAACATATAAGCCAAAAGCCGGCAAAATGCAATTTCACCGGCTATTGGCCATTTAAGTCAATAAATTATCCGCTTACTATTTAGGTGTCGCGGTTGATGCTGTTCCGGCTGGACGTGCGTTGTAAAATGTAACAAAATCTTTAGTTACATTAGACGATCCGTCCAAAGCAAGAATTACGTTTGCCTGAGCAAGAGCACTGATATCCAGAATTACCGAGTATCCTTTGGCTTTTGCAAATTCCTGAATTGCTTTTGAAATATCTGCCGAAACCGGTCCGAGAACCTCACCGCTACGTTTTTCGACAGCTGCGTCGTAAGCTTTTTTCTTGTATTCAAGGTCTAGCTGCAATTTTGAATACTCATCTTGCTTACCCTGTAAAGCTTTCTGATCAACGGGAACGGCAGGATTCTGAGCTTTCTGCAGATCGTCAGCCAGTGTTTTCATGCGGGTCTGAATGCCTTGTAATTCGGTCACCCGCGGCTTAAGTTCGGCATCAAGAGCACTGAGTGCGGCAATATATTTTGTTACGCCTTCTTTTGCGTCGCCAAACGCAGCTGTTTCGATCCAGCCGATCTTTCCAGTGCCCGCTTGAGCGAAGCTTGAAACTGTAAATACCGCCACAAAAATAAAACTAACGGCAAGTAAACTAATTTTCTTCATTATCTTGTAAAACTCCTTATCTTTTAGAAAGACTCAATGCCTCTCAGTATCAATACAATTCTTTGAAACTATTTTTACGAAAACTGTTGCTTACCGTTTCAAAAAAAAGAATAATACTAGTAATTAAATGAAACCCCAAAGTCAAAATTATTCAGCAATTAAAACGTCCGACCGACAGAAAACTTAAATCCACTGCGTTTACCGGGAAGGTATATTCCGGGCAGTTCCTGGGTGAATCCAAACTTTCCGTTCGGATTGTAATAATAGATCAGTCGAAATGGAACATTGACGATCGGCACTTGCACCCGAAACTCTGCTCCGATACTAGCTTTGAAATCACCGATCTTACCAAATTTAGATTCATCGACTCTAAGTTGCGAGTTTTGTTGAACTTCACCACGGAGGTAAAACGCCTGAACCTGTGGTGAAAGACTGGTCGGGCATCCAAAACGGTTTCCGCGGCAAAACTCATTGATGAAATCGGTCTTTGTCAGTACACGGCCGCGGTAATAGAGGATGCTACCAAAACTGCTCTCTAATACCGGAGTATTGATCAATCCAAGAGCCGTAAGACGTCCGGCTCCGATAAAAGTTTCATCGGGTAGAAACTCACTGTTGATGGTCTGGATGCCAGTCTTTCTAAGGTTAAATACCGATCCGACGTCTGCAAAGATCGCGAAAGCCGCCGGGCCAAATATTGGTATTCGATACTCGACGTTACCAAGCAATTGCGTGTCGCCGCCAATAAAACGGAAGTTGCGGGAATACAGAGAAGGATTTGTTCCTCCGGTCCCTGTTAACTGACCGAGAGTGCCGATCTCTGCCGTGTCTCTCGAATTAAGTCCGGTATTTGTATCTGCGGTTCCATTGGGGTTAGTTGCGACCACTACATTTCGACTAGTGATATAGGTATTAAAAGGGGCCACCGGACTGATGGCTCGTGAGTCGTAGCCGCGAATGTCGTTTTCACTGCCGAGGAAATATCTTGAATATGCAGGCACTCCACCGATGAAAGAGATGGAGTTAGCATTCCGGATCTTGTTTGATACTGACCATGTTCCAATAGTTCCAACCTGAAGACGAAATGCCAATACCTCTGGATTCTTGCTTTTCTTTTTTCTGATCGGCATGAATTGCGAGTATTGTATTGTTGGCTGATAGGTTCTGACATCTCCGCCCAGCCCCGCTAAACCTAACGAAACCGAAAGGGATTTGCCATTAAGAGTATCAATGCCGTTTGGTGATGGTTGACGGGTGTCGTAAACAAATGTGCCAGTGATCTGACTCGTAAGAATATTTGGCTGGCGATAAATTACCGGAATGGTCTTTGAAGGATCACTTGAAGCATTTACAGCAGGGTCTTTTATGCTCGTTGCAGATAGCTGATAAGTAAGGCCGATGCGTGAAAACTGGGTGAATCTTCGTTTCTTAAAGAAGATCTCAGACAATGGAGCAGTGGCGAAAATATTGGCTCCATAAGTGCTCTGCGTAAAGAGATTGGCCTGACTTGTCGTCACGTTTCCATAAGGATTGTAAAGATCGTTCAAAATACTTGTATTTTGCGTCAGGTACGTTCCTTCGCCAAAGAAATGATAGCGGCTGGCGAAGACCGAAAACCCGACGGAGATCGGCCTGTTACGATAATAAGGTTGCTGATATGAGAATTGAAGGGTTTGTTGTCGGTTGCCGGCTCCGACATTGAACGACATGACCTCACCGCGTCCAGCAAGATTATTGGTCGAGTATTCAAGTCCAAAAAATGATCCGCCGATACCTGAAAGGCCACCGTTGAAAGAGATCTGCTGACGGCCTTTTTCTTTGACTTTGACTATCAGGTCCACGTCCCCTTTTTCTTCGTCCGTTCGAATTTCGACATCTTGGTCCTTATCGATAGGGTCAAAATACTGTGTCTGATTGAGTCGGGCGACTGAGATCTCAAGGTAATTCGAATTATATATATCGCCTTCGTTCAGCAAAAACTCACGCCTCATGACCTTATCGCGAGTGAATGTATTGCCGGTAAACTCGAGCCGCCGAAGAGTGAATTGCTTACCCTCGTCGATTGTGATCTTAATATCAACTATGCCCTCTGCCGGATTGGTCGTGCTGTCTTTGAATTCGGGTTCGAATTCCGCATTGTACTGGACAAAACCCTGGCCGCCATAAACCTTCTTGAGGTCTTCGTAAACGGCATCCTGCAGGCGTTTGCCATCAGCTATCTCACCTTTTTTTAGTCCAACATATCCGAGGATCTGCTGCTCGGAAAAGATCGAATTTCCTTCCACGCTCAAAGCCCCGACCCGATAGACCTTGCCTTCCGTAACCGGCACTTTGATCCGTAGCGTGTCGTCCATCGAGGTCAAAAGAGGGATAGGAAAATTCTTGACTATAGGAAAGCCCGTGCGTTTGTAGCCGAGTCCGACAACCTCAGGCTCACCGATACGAGCCTGAAAATAGCCCTTAGAGAACATATAGGAGCGGACGTTTTTCTGAAGGTCGTATTGCAGTTTTTTCAGATCGAGAATGTCCATTCCTTTGACCCGCGAGACCAGGCCAGTCTGTTTTACCAGTACAAGTGCGTTGCGAAGTTCGCCGGCCTTAAAATGCGTCATACCTACAAAATCGATGTTAACGATACGCGAACGATAGCCATTTTCGATATTAAAAGTAAGTGCGATAGATGTTGCTGAAACCTCTTCTTCTTGAAGAGTTATCTTGGCATTTGGGTAGCCCTTTGACGCGAGCATTTCACGCAGGATGCGGGTTCCATTACGGGCTTTCACGGGGTCATAGACTGACTCTTTTGAGATGCCGACACGTTTTTCGCGAAATTCCTTAAGAATGTCCGATTCCGGGATGGTGGTCGAGCCTTTGAACTGCAGATCGCGAATGATCGGCAATTCCTTAACCTCAAATATCACATTGACGCCGCCGCGAATGCCTTCTTCGGTCAGGACGCGGGTTGCGGTCTTATCAAAAAAGTTGAGTGCGAGAAGTTCTTTCAGATCTCGTTCCAGAGCCGCAGGGTTAAATGTGTCGCCGGGACGCGTCTTGATGTAATAGAGCAGATCTTCGTCGCGCAGGCGTCGGTTGCCCTGAATATCAACGGTTTCGACGACCTGTTGTGAGGTAGCGGACCCAGAAACTGCCGGACCTTTCACACCTTCGCCGGTTTGGGCAGCAGCACTCATCGCCGAAAAAGCCAAAACCAATACTACAAAAACTAGTGTGCGAAAATTGTCCATAAACCCGGAACTTCCTTTTTTAGTGCAAATTAAAAAGCTCCGAAAAGCTTATAGGTTGCCGCTGTCGTTACTTATAAATAATAGGATAAACCAACAAAAACGGCATTTCAACGTCAGATTAAACTTGTAATCTAAGATTCCCCAACAACGTCTCAGGTTGCCTTTTTGCGCCTATCCGGCAAACCATTGAATTATACAGGGAAACAAGCGTTAGCGCGAGTTGAGGCAAGCGTGTTTGATGAATAAAGGGGCGCATTTACAGCTCTCCATGGAGCGCTGCAGCGCATGGAGCAGGTGGATCTCCTAAAGCGCTTTTCTAGGCTTTTTGGGTTAATTCTTTTTCGGTGGCCTTTGCCGCGATGGATCGGAACGCAAGTTTTTCGCCAGCGGCATAAACTTCGACGGTGCTTGAATCTTCTACTTCGCCTTGGATGATGGCTTCGGACAGCTCGTCTTCGACGTATTTTTGCAGGGCTCGTTTTAGCGGGCGGGCTCCGTATTTGCGGTCAACTAAAGTCTTTTCAACCAACCATTTGCGGGCGTCGTCGGTGAGTACGATCTTGAGGTCGCGGCCCTCGACGACCTGATTTAATTTGACGATCTGGAGATCGACGATGCGGAGCAGGTCGTCGTCAACCAGCTCGTCAAAGATGATGATCTCGTCGAGGCGGTTGATAAATTCGGGTGCGAATGTCTGCTTGACCTGTGACATCACCTGCTCTTCCATCCTTTCACGTGAGGCATCGCCGGTGGCTTGGAAACCGAGCGAGGTGCGTTTTTGTATCTCGCGGGCGCCGAGGTTTGAGGTCATAATAAAGATAGCGTGTTTGCAATCGACCGTCTGGCCAAGTGCGTCGGTCAATACGCCATCCTCAAAAACCTGTAACAATACATTGAACAGATCGGGGTGAGCTTTTTCGACTTCGTCAAACAGCACGACCGAGTACGGCGAACGGCGTAATTTCTCTGTAAGCTGGCCGCCTTCTTCGTGGCCGACGTAGCCCGGAGGCGAACCGATAAATTTGGAGACCGAATGTTTCTCCATAAATTCGCTCATGTCAAAACGGACAAGAGCGCGCTCGGAACCGAACAAAAATTCGGCAATCGAGCGTGCGACCTCGGTCTTGCCGACGCCGGTCGGGCCTAGGAATAGAAATGAACCGACGGGACGCTGCGGATTTTTGAGTCCGGCACGCGAACGCCTGATAGCACGAGCCAAGGCAGAAATTGCCGGACGCTGCGAGACGATACGTTCGTGCAGAGCGGTCTCGATCTTGAGCAGCTTTTCAGCTTCTTTCTGCTTGATCGATGCGACGGGAACGCCCGTCCAGCGAGCGATCACGTCTTCGACATCGTCTTTGGTGACCTCGACCGCAAAGAACGAATCTTCGAGCGAACGTAGCTCATACGAGATCAGTTGATCTTCGTTAGCGGCGGCACGTTTCCAGTTCTCAACAGTCTCTTTCCACGAAGGCTCGCCGCGATTTTCTTCCTGATACCGCAGCTTGGCCCGGGCACCGGCCTCGTCGAGAACGTCGATGGCTTTGTCCGGCAAAAAGCGGTCGGGAATATATCGATTAGATTGTTGCACAGCAGAAGCAAGAGCCTCTTTCGAATACCGAAGCTGGTGAAACGCCTCATAGCGTTCGACGATGCCCTCGATAATTTGGAGGGCTTCGGCTTCGGTTGCGGGCTCGATCTTGACAGACTGAAAACGGCGCTCGAGAGCACGGTCTTTTTCGATAGTTTTACGAAATTCGCTAGGCGTTGTCGCACCGATGCACTGTATGTCGCCGCGAGAAAGTGCGGGTTTCAAGATATTCGCCGCGTCAAGCGTGCCTTCCGCAGAGCCGGCTCCGACCAGCGTGTGCAGCTCGTCGATGAATACAATATTTTCGGTGCTCTCTTTCAGCTCCGACATTATCTTCTTTAAGCGTTCTTCGAACTGGCCGCGATACTTTGTTCCGGCAACCACAAGTGAAAGATCGAGCGAGAGAATGCGTTTGTTTTCGAGGAACGTCGGCACATTTTTATCGACGATACGTTGGGCAAGGCCCTCGATGATGGCGGTTTTGCCGACGCCGGATTCGCCGATCAGCACCGGATTATTTTTTGTGCGGCGGCAGAGGATCTCGATGATCCGCTGCATCTCAGCTTCGCGTCCGACGAGCGGATCGAGCCGGCCTTCCGATGCCTCGACGGTCAGGTCGCGTGTAAATTCGGCAAGACCCGGTGTTTTTGAATTTTCTTTAGTAGCCGACAGCACGCCCGGAATTCCGCTTTGGCGTGACATCTCCTCGCGGATGTCCTGCAGCCTCAGGCCGTAGCCAAAAAGTATCTCAGCGGCAACGCTCTTTTCTTCGCGGACGATGCCTAGCAGCAGGTGCTCGGGGCCGATGTGACGATTTTTTAACTGACGGCTCTCGTCATTGGCGTAAAAGAGTATCTGCTTGGTGGCGGCTGAAAGATGAAGTTCGGATGACTGAGGAATGCGTTCTTTAACGGCGATGCGTTCTTCAACATCGCGGCGGATACTGTCAACGGTAAGGGTGTGGCGAAACGGGAAAAACCGCGCGGACAGAGTTTTGTCCTCGCGCATCAGGCCGAGCAAGATATGCTCGGGTGCGATGACCTGCGAACCGTATTGGAGTGCCTCATACCGGGCGAAAAAGATCACCCTGCGGGACCTCTCCGTGTAGCGTTCAAACATAGGATTTCTATTACGCCTTTTCGTTAATGAAAACAGTATAACGAAAAAGCGGCGACCGGCGCCAAGTTTTTCAAGAACTTAATTCTACGAGCTTGGGTAGATATAGTTGCAAAGGCATCAGAAATCCACAAGAAATCGCAATAATTTATAGGTTTTTGAGAAAAAAGTTTGCAGGGGGTCAATTTGCCATCGCTGAACGGGCGTCAATGTCGTGATCGTCGCTCTCGGCGACCTCGCGAACGATCGCCTCGTCTTTATGCGAAATACCGCGCAGTATCTTGCCCGCCGGAGCGAGTTCGACGCGTTGTGTCAGGACGCGGGCAATGCGTTTGGGCAAGAATTTAGGTGCGAGATTGGCAATAGAATCAGCTAGTGCGACGATATCACCACCACCCGACCAATGCTGGCGAACGACTGATTCATCAGTGCGGTTTACCAACCTAAGCAGCACCAATGCAACAACATACAGGTCATCGACTTGACCGATAAACGGGAAAACATCGGGGATAAAGTCGAGCGGCGAGATGACATAAACGATAGCTGCGGCAAAGAGAGCTTTTTCAGCCGTCGGCACACGGGCATCTTTTAACAGACGGCCCATAAGCATCACCATATTTGGCAGGAACATAAGAAAGCTGCGCATACGGCCTTTTATTTCCGATTTTTCACTCCGCTGCAGCTCTGTTTTTTTCTCTTTCATTGTAGTTTTCCCGGGGCTTAATCTGAGTTTAGTTAATAGCCGGTATTTGAGCAAGTTTTGAATGATTTAGTTGTATGGTAAATTTAGGAGCAGAAGTCAGTAGTCGGTAGTCAGTAGTCAGAAATTGGCTGCGGCAACGTCTTTCATAGGACATCGATCATAACCCATGATATTGCAGCAAATTCGCGAGCGAGCCGCCGCCGATATACAACATATTATTTTGCCCGAGGGCGAAGACATCCGCACCGTCGAGGCCGCTTCGATCTGTGCTGCTGAGCGGATCGCAAAGATCACAATTCTCGGCAATGCGGAAAAGGTCCGCGAAATCGCATCTCAGGCCGGCGTAAATCTCAACGGTGTGGAAATACTCGATCACCGGACGTCAAACGATTTTGGAAAATTTGCGACGCTCTATCATCAGATGCGGCGTGCAAAAGGCGTGACGCTTGAGGAAGCCGAGCAGACCGTAAAAGACCCTCTTTATTTCGGCAACTTGATGGTTCGCGAAGGCAAGGCCGATGGTTCTGTCGCCGGTGCGATAAATACGACGGCTCATACGGTCGCTGCCGCTCTGCGTTGTATCGGGGTTCGTGAAGGATTCAAAACTGTGTCGAGCTTTTTTCTGATGGTCGTTCCCGAT
>JAYVOS010000046.1:0-9923 GCA_043757775.1 Chloracidobacterium sp.
CCGCGTCTGCTCCGCCGACTACAATCGCAGGCGTGACCCTGATGGTTTTTTACACCGATCGTATCTATTTGTAATAAGTGAGAGCAGCATAAACAACTCCTACAATGGTTGCGAGCACACCGACAACTGCGCAGATTCCGAAGAAAATATTCCAAATATTCATTGGCCGGGCCCTTGCATGCTGTTTCTCCATTAGCTCCGCCATGTCCTGCTTGCTAAGGGGGAAGGGACGAATCTTTATCGGTGGAAGCTCCTTAGGCGTGGTTAAGTCTTTGAATACTGCTGCAGCCCGAAGTTGGTCTGCTATCGGCTTCATTACCTTGGCAAGTCCAGGGTCAAGGCCAAAACCTTGCTTAAAATCCTCAATAGCCTCACCGTAGGTTTTTTTCGGAGTACCATCTGGATTATTTTTAATCTTATCAATATGCATCGTGTTGCTGCTAAATCTGGCGATCAGAGTTGCATAATTCAAGGTCGACTGAAGAATTGCAGAATCGCTGGCCTTACCCCGACTTTTTGACCGCGATATGTCTTATTTTTTCAGGAAGCCATGTTCGTAAACTTTCGGTGCGATCTTGGCGGCTAGTAAGGTTAGCTTTTGGCGCAGGTTTGCGATTAGTTCGGAGTAGTGGGCGTCCGGGCTTTTTGAGTTCATTCGGCCTTGTTCGTTGCGGCCTTGAAAATGTTCGCGGATGTCATAGAGACTTGCGTTCACGTTTACATCACCTCGCGAATGATAGTATGTCCACAACTCGCGTCCGGCGTCGAAAACAGCTTTAGCTTCGGCTGAAAACTGTCTTGGGGTGCTGTCGTAAAAGGCATTTTCTGTTTCCGTCCCAAACAGCCCAACGTTGACCTGTTTATCTGGCGTGATCTTGCCGCCAATGAAATCGGTCATAAACCGGCTTTCAAATCTTTCGCCAGCATTCACCTCGCTTTCCGGGAACGGGATCCAATGGTTTACGCCGTATTTCGATTGTATGTTGTTATTGAAAAGCATATATGCCAGACAATCGTTCTGGAATTCTTTGTCGGTTTGCAGTCCTTCATTCGGGTATAAAAACTGGTCGCGGTCGTTCAGCCAATCGGCTTGAATAATTGTTCTAACCGTCAAATAAATTGAAGATTCGACCAAATTATTTTTTGTGATTTGCCATTGAAATTGATGATTCCAAGGTCTGTTTGGGTATTCAATTCTAACGGTTCTTTGGTTTTGGAAATCATTTCCGACCCCAATTATAGTTCCTATTGATTCACAAGTTTTATCAATAAATGTTTCGGCCCAGTCATTTATGAATTTAAGATTGTCGTAAGACCAAATGCTCTTAACGCCAATAAATTCGCCGTCGTTACTATATAGATCGGCCTCAGCGAATTCAAAGTTCTCATTTTTACTCGTGTCCCAGATAAAAAATCCAATCGGAAATTGTCCTGTTACATTGTCAAAACTGTCCGCAGGCGACAAAAATAGTATTCGTAACTTTGCTTTAAAGAAGGAGCGGAAAGCTGAGAATTTTGGTGCTTGCAGGTTCTTCAATTTTGAAAAATTTGCAATTACAACGTCCGGGATTTCAAAGTGAATTCGAGTTAGGAACTGTATGTAGAGTTCTCGTTTGGTATATCCCATGAAATCGGAATATTTCTTGTGGATTCCCGAGACGGCTACGCCTTCTCTTCCATCGCCTCTTCTGTTATCGGCCTCGGCATACGGCGGATTGATGTAGATAACTAACTTTTTGCGTTTGTTCTCGTCATTGATAATGTCCCGCAAGCCTTTCGGAAGTTTGGTGAAATCATCGTTCAAAAAGTCGAACTGGAAGACGTGGCTATCGAGGAGTATCGCACCGTGGCCTATGCGGTCGTGCATTACGTTTACATCAGCCTGATCGAGCGTGCTTGCCCAGATGTGGTATTTGTTGGTCAGACCCGCGAGCAGATTCCCCGTGCCTGCGGCGCAATCCCAGACGTAATACTCATCCTGCCAGTCCTCACCGAGCACTTTGACTAGATATTCTTGCGACTTCTCAACCCATTTTCGCGGTGTGAAGAACGCGCCTTTTCTTTCGCGGATGTCCTGCGGGACGAGCAGGTCGCGACGCTCGATGATGTAGTCCTGAAATTCTGCTAAAGGCGGGCGCTTATAGCGTTTCCAAAATTGCTGATACTTATCTTTGTTACGAATACTAAAGGACGCGTCCCACAATTTATCCAGATTTCCTTTCGCAATTTTATAACCCTGGTTTTCGTAAATAACGAAAAGATTGTCCCTAATGGTCGTGTCATCCTCGATCCGCTGAGTGTCTTTGTCGTCCACAAAAAGATCCGCTAGATAAAAGTCGCTGTTTAAAATACTTGCCTCTTTAAGGATGTCCCAATCTACGTCGATATGAGGTTTCACATCTTCGAGCCAGCGAAGATATATCGGAATGAAATTGTTCTTGTCGATCTTGATCTTGCCGGACTCGGTCGCGTTTGCAATGTTATTTTTGATGAAGAAGTGCAACTCTTGTTCATCTTTCTCAAAGTCGTAATGGTGAGTATTGGATTGTAGTATAGCCTCAATCCGATCCTTTATGAGGGCGAATTCCTTTGTCGAGTGATTGCTCGACGTGACCGTCCAGTCGAAGTCATTCAGATAGAAAATATCCTGAATGCTTACATAGGGAACAAAGGCGATCTTTTTGAAATCGAAAGCACCAAGAAACGCAGGCGGCAGCGTTTTGTCAAAAGTGCGTGCTTTGCCGATCGTCAAAATCAGTTGCACAAACATCGTCGCGACATCAAAGTCACCGGTCTTTGCCTCAGCCCAAAGCAGCGGCATTCGACCGAAGAGCGAGTCTTGTTTGGGCAGCACACAAAAGTCGATGTTCCCAACGATCTCAGTCGTATCGAACGCGCTGAACCAGTCCTCACCGATTTTGTTTTTCAGCTCCTCTTCTCGGATGGCTTTGTATTTCATAAACGGAAGTAAAGAATGGGGTCAGGCGCGGGTTTTTGCAATTCTCTTATATCTGAAAATCGCAGCATCGCTGACCTGACGCCAATTGTTGAATCCCATAACCCCGATTATTTTAACCCTTAGGAATCATCCCTATCTAGATTTGAAATAACAGTGCTGATGTCTAGTTGACCAGTTATCGCCTCTACCGAAACAGAAAAATCGAATTCCCCAGGATTCGGAAGATCATCGGAAAATACCTTCGCCTCGAAATTGATCTGTCCAGACTCTTTCCCGCCGAAATAAATTCTATCCGCGGAGATAACCTGGTCTTTCGGCTGAACGTCGAGCATCTGAGCAACAATATAAATACGATTCCCCTGCTTCTTAACTGATACAGAACGCCGAGCGATGAGCGGTGAATTAAAATTTCGAAGACCTGCAACCATATACTGAGTTCGGCGAATGGGTTCTTCCGGGTAATCGTCGTTGTCAATTACAAGGAGATTACCCGGGAGATCGAATTCAGCCTTAATCCGCAGATTTCTCAGTAGCGTTGACCCAGTATTCCGTACTGAAAATCGCACCCCCGTAATAACTGAGCACTTTCGTTGGTACTCTGCATATTCCCGATAGAAGTTCCGATTGTCCTGGAAATCAAAAGGTAGATTGAGACCGAACGGGGAATTGGTAACTCCATACGACGGAATCGCCGCGGCATCAAAGCGGAGAATATGGGATCTTACAGCGAGGTTGCGGCCTAAGGCTTCACCACCGTCGCGTGATACAAACGACAAATCAAGGGATGCGTCGTGCCCGTGACGGTTTTGACCCATTCTTGCGACCTCATCAAGGCTTGCGATGTCGGTCGAACTACCACGACGAACATAGACTGTGTTTGCCTTAAGGTTCCCAAAGTCTTTCTTGAGGTGGAAAGGCCTTTCCTGTCGCGGTATCGTGATCATCGCTATTGTTCCTTCAGGGGTATTCACCGCTCGATAAGAAAAGGCTATTGGCCGATTCAACTTTTTATTAACAAACTCCTGCAAATCGGCATCATCAAGTTGTTCGGAAAGCGCAATTATCTGGCTTCGGCCGCCTTTTATTTCTTTAACGCCAACAAGAATGTGAGCGTCTCCCGAACACCACGAATTTGCGAATGCGAGGATGTCCTTCAGAAGCTTCGCCTTTTCAAAATCCACCTCGCCCGCAAATTTGTACTGGTCTGATTTGAAGTCGAGCGATTCGGTTTCCTCCTGATGGAGTAACTGCTCTATTAATTCTGTGTTCATGCATTATGCCAATAAAGGCTTCGCCCGTTGCCGAGCGAAGCCTTCCTAACTATCTACACTCGGGAAATTACACTCCCATACCGCCCATGCCGCCGCTTTACTCTTCCGCATCGTCAACCACATCTTCCTCCGGAGCTAGGAGCGATGCGCTTGTTACGAGGTCGTCTTCACCGCATTTGATGAGGGTGACGCCTTGGGCGGAGCGGCCGGTTTCGCGGATCTTGTCTACGCCCAGGCGGATGAGTTTTGCCTGTTGGGTGATGATCATTATCTCGCTGTCGTCTTGGATCTGAAAAGATGCGACGACCTTGCCGGTCTTTTCGGTCGTTTTCATATTGATAACGCCGACGCCGCCGCGCCGTGTCAGGCGATAGCTCGAAACTGTCGTCTGCTTGCCAAAACCTTTCTCCGAGACGGACAGTACCTTTTCAGTTCCCTCGGAACTGACGGCACAAACCGAGACGACAAAGTCCCCTTGCCGCAGATTAACCCCGCGAACACCGCGAGCGACGCGTCCCATCGGGCGGACGTCCGACTCGTTAAACTTGACCGCCATACCATCGTGGGTTGCGATAAATATCTGGCACGAACCGTCAGTCCGGATGACCTCGAGCAGCTCGTCGCCTTCGTCGATGTTGATGGCGTTGATGCCGCTCGTGCGAATGTTTTGATAATCGGCAAGCGAGGATTTTTTGATAATTCCCTGCTTGGTGACCATCGTCAGATAGACCGTCTCAGCAAAATCACGCACCGGCATCACCGCAACGAGCTTGCGTTCACTGGATAACTGGACGAGGTTGACGACCGCCTTGCCGCGAGCCGAGGTGTCGCCCTCAGGTATCTCATGGACCTTGATCTTAAACACCTGGCCGTCGTCGGTGAAGATCATCAGGAAGTTGTGCGTCGAGGCAAGGAAGAGATGTTCGACAAAATCCTCATTCTTAGCCTTAGCCCCGAGACGCCCTTTACCGCCGCGGCCTTGTTTAGTGTAGGCAGCGACCGGCGTGCGTTTGATGTAGCCGGCATTGGTCACGGTGATGGCAACCTCTTCGTCGGGGATGAGATCCTCGATGTTAAATTCGGCGTCGGCGTCGATGATGATCGTGCGGCGGGCATCGCCGTAGAGGCGTCTGACCTCGGCGAGCTCGTCGCCAATGACCTGACGGAGAACAGCCTCGTTTTGCAGAATATTCTCAAGCTCGGCGATGTATTTGATGATCTCGGCATATTCGTCGAGGATCTTTTGACGCTCGAGAGCCGACAGGCGACGCAATTGCAGATCGAGGATCGCCTGAGCCTGAATGTCAGAAAAACCGAGGCTCGACATCACCTTGGTCAGTTCTTTTAGAAACGTATCTTTCGATTTGTCGCCGGTCACACCGCGCCAAGACGTGACGTCATTAGATGATGCGAGGTTAGCGGTCAGCCACGATCTGGCTTCGTCCACGCTCCGCGATGTGCGGATCAGCGGGATGATGTAATCGAGAGCGTCGATGGCCTTGTTCAGGCCTTCTAAGATGTGTGCACGAGCCTGTGCCTTTCGCAAATCAAACTCTGTGCGGCGGCGAACGACCTCACGGCGAAATTCGATAAACGCCTCGAGCATCTGCTTGAGATTCAAGACCTTCGGCTGGCCGTCAACGATCGCGATGCTGATAATGCCAAATGAGGTCTGCATCGCCGTCAGCTTGTACATCTTGTTAAGCACGACCTGCGGAACGGCGTCGCGTTTTAATTCGATGACGATACGCATGCCTTCGCGGTTAGACTCGTCGCGGATCTCCGAAATGCCGTCGAGACGTTTTTCGTGAACAAGCTCGGCGAATTTTTCGATAAGCCGTGCTTTGTTGACCTGATACGGCAACTCGGTGATGACGACGGCGTCTTTTACACGGTCACCGCGTCCGACCTGATCGATGCCGGCACGGGCACGGACCTGAATAATGCCGCGGCCAGTCCTGTATGCACGATGGATCTCTTCGCGGCCGTAGATAAATCCGGCTGTCGGAAAATCGGGGCCGGGAACGATCTGTATCAATTGATCTATCGACGTTTCAGGGTCTTTGAGCAGAGTTGTGGTCGCGTCGATGATCTCGGTCAGATTGTGCGGCGGAATCTTGGTCGCCATACCCACGGCAATTCCCTCGGAGCCGTTAACGAGCAGCAGCGGAACACGTGTCGGCATTACCTTAGGCTCGGACAAAGATTCGTCGTAGTTAGGCTGAAAATCGACGGTTTCCTTTTCGATGTCGGCAAGTATTTCGTTAGAGATCTTTGCGAGGCGAACCTCGGTGTAACGCATCGCGGCGGGATTGTCGCCGTCGATCGAGCCGAAATTTCCCTGACCGTCAACCAGCATGTACCGCATCGAAAAATCCTGCGCCATTCGGACCACCGTGTCATAGACAGCCGTGTCGCCGTGCGGATGGTATTTACCGATTGTGTCGCCAACGACACGAGCCGATTTTTTATACGGCTTGTTAAATGTGTTGCCAAGCTCGTGCATCGCCCACAAGACACGGCGGTGAACGGGCTTGAGGCCGTCACGCACGTCGGGCAAGGCACGGCCGATGATGACGGACATTGCGTAGTCGAGATACGACCTGCGCATCTCGTCTTCGATATTGATCTGGTTGCGTTCGAGTAGTGAATCCATTATGTGAAACTATTCTGCTTTTAGAGTCTGAAAAAAAGGCGTGAGTTGTCGTTTATTCTGGAATAAACCGCGTCTTAACTATTTCTTTATTATACAGGCAATAAGCCTGCATCGCAACTCGTGAAATTTCCCGCTTCGCCCCGATTTCACAGTAGTTTTAGCCAAAATAATGTTGAGCTCCGAAACACAGCCAACCCGTGTGATAACTCCGGCCAAACCGGAGCCTGTCGTCGTAAAAGAGAACAGACGAATTCAAAGAATTTCGCTGCCTCTGCCGGTGCGCGTCGAGGTCAAGTTTGACGCTAATCTGAACTGGAACGAGATCACGCGGCTAAATGATGTCTCTGCTTTTGGTGCGGGGTTTATGCTCAAACGCCCCATCAAACGCGGCCGTCTCGTGCTGATGACAGTTCCGATGCCAAGGCAGCTTAGATCTTTCGATTACGGCGAACCGCAATACAAGATCTGGGGACTCGTCCGCCGATGCATTTCCGTAGGACGCAGCTACGAAGCACCGGAATATTCGATAGGTGTGGCTTTTACCGGCAAAAAACCGCCCGATGGCTATTTAGAGCACCCGGCTCGACTCTACGAGACCCGCCATCGCGACGTAGCAGGCGGCGGCTTTTGGACGCTCTGCGAGGCAGATACGCGTGCCGACGACAGCCATTTGCCAAAGGACCTTCGTAAACAGACGCGCTATTTCATCCCCGAGGCACTAAAGCTCGAACAAGTTGACGAAGCCGGAAACGTCCTATTTTCAGAAGTTACGGTCACTGAGAATGTTAGTCTGGGAGGTGCTGCGGTCTTTACGACCATGACCGCTGCGGCCGGAACGTTTCTTCGTGTGACCAGCGATAGGTTTAATGTCAACATACTCTCAGTCGTTCGCGGATCGCGTGTCGGGCCCGATGGTGTCACCCGATTGCACCTCGAATTTATTGATAGATTTTTTCCCCTCGAAGGTATAGAATAGTCATACGGCATCACGCCGTAGCACGATCTATCCCGATCAATCCACCCCCTCCCCGATTTACAAATGAATACCTTAGAAAGCAATACCGCACTAGATAATAGAAATGCGCAACGCGCACCTTCGCAGCTAAGAACCATCGTTCAAGTGAAAGAAGGCGACGGCGTGGCTTGGAAAGAAGTGACTGACGTGACCACTGTGTCGAAAAACGGAGCAGGGTTTACATTGCCGCGAAAATGTCACACAGGTCGTCTCGTAATGCTTGTCATGCCGATGCCGCCCGAGCTGAGGGTTTACGACCAGCAGGCCGAAGTGTATCCGATTGTCGGCCTCGTTCAATACAGCAATCCTGTAACGATCGACAATGTGACGGCATTTCAGACCGGTGTCGCTTTCATAGGAAAACAGATACCTGATAGCTATAAAACAAACCCCGAACAGTGCTACATGATCTCGGGCGTTGCCAACGACGGACTCTGGAAAATTATCGAGTCCGGTTCGCAATACAAAAAACGCAAGGATCAAAGATTTTGGATACCGGTCGAGGTCACCATTTCGTTGATGCAAGCGAAAAATAAAGACATTTCGAGAGAGACGACCGTTACACAAAACATCAGTTCAAGCGGAGCGTCATTTCCTTGCTCACTCGAACCTTCAGTCGGCGACCGCGTCAAATTCGCAAGCAAGACGCACGATTTTTATGCCATTGCGACCGTTCGCAACCTCAAGAAAAACTCCGAGGGTTCGCCTATAATGCATCTCGAATTCGTTGACGCCGAGTTTCCGATGGACAAGATCCTCCACGCACACAAGTATGCTCCTCCTGTTCCAAAGTCGGAATTAGAGCGATTTAGATTTTAGCGGCCGCAGTTAATTTGTATTCAGCATAATTAAAACTTAATCTAACGGATCGGGGCTTGCGATTATCGAGGCTCCGATCTTTGTTTGTGAGCGAATTTGTAAAAAATAGATTTCCATCCCCGATCATCGTGGGCTTGCTGAAAGTGATCGCATATCTCATCAGCAAGCCGCTGTGGTTTGTGAGTTTTCGAGGAATAGAAAATATCCCTCCCGCATCGACCGGCGGGCTCCTTATCGCGGGTAATCATCAAACATACATCGACCCTGTGTGGATATCGATAGCTGTGAAGCGGCGTTTGCGGTACATGGCATTTGAGCAGGGGTTTGACTGGAAATTTATCGGGCCGCTGATAACTTATCTAGGAGCGTTTCCGGTCGCGACCGACGGAGCGAGGGCAAGGCGTTTGATGCGAAATGCCCTCGATGCACTATCAGAGGGCTCTGCACTCATCGTCTTTCCCGAAGGAGCCCGCGAATTCAGCGATGGAGATCTGTTGCCATTCAAAACCGGAGCAGTGAGGCTGGCGATACAGACAGGCGTCCCGATACTTCCGGTTACGATCCGGGGAGCAAACCGCATCTGGCCGCAAAAGCAAAAATACCCAAGCGTTTTTCGCCGGGCAGAGATCATCTTTCATCCGGTCATGCAGATAGCATCAAACGATGCCGATATGTGGACGGAAAAATTAAGAGAAATAATAGCGTCAGAGCTACGCTAAAGCTAATTTGGCGGCCGGTTCATGCCGGGCGGCAGATAGCCGTTTTTACGAACATAGGCCTTGATCCGCCTTATCTGTTCCGGCGTCAGATCTCTGAAGTCGATCGGTGGCGGTGCACCGTGAGTGGGCGGCCGCAAGTTTTAGGCGATCCATTTCTCGGTCATATCGCACCAGATAACGAGGCCGCGCCAGTCGCCAAACTTCCGGTAATGGCGCTCGATCTTATCGTCTTTGCAGACTTTTTCGCCGTTATATTTTTTATAAAATTGCGACCGCAGCCACGAATCTAAAGCAAGCCCGTCGTAACGTCCTACCAGCTTTAACAGATTCTCCACTGCGTTATCGCCGACGCCTTTGATCTTTTTCATCTCTTTTTTAAGGTCGGGAGTTGAGAGATCTGTAACCAGCCAGTCTTGCGGATCGAGTTTCCCCAAGGCAACCGCCTTTGCAAGCTCAACAAAATAAGGAGCACGATAACCAGCCT
>JAYVOS010000047.1:0-9783 GCA_043757775.1 Chloracidobacterium sp.
GGGCGTGACCGATATGAAAAACGCGATCCAATACGCTCTGACATATCCAGACCGCCAGGCAAACTGCACGCCGCGGCTCGATCTGTCGCAACTAAGCCGTCTGGATTTCGAAGAGCCCGACCTCGATAAGTTTCCGTGCCTTGCGCTTGCGTACAGTGCTTTGCGATCGGGCGGCACAATGCCAGCCGCTCTGAATGCAGCGAACGAGATTTCCGTGCAGGCTTTTCTCGATGGTCGCATCAAGCTATCCGAGATCGCCCAGATAAACGCAAGTGTGATGCAGTCGCATGTTACTGAGCTGGTTGCTGACCTCGATACCGTTTTGCGTGTCGATAAATGGGCACGGGCGGAGGCTGACAAACTTTTAGCGACGAAAGCAAGCGCGGCTCCGACCCTGAACTAGTTTGACGCGGGCTGTTGTGGGGCTTTACACTTTTTATTACAACTACTTGTCGGGTTCGGCCACTCTAACCACAAGTATTTTTTGACAAGGATCTATAAATGCCAGATATCGTAATCGCAATTTTAGCTATTCTATTCGTCCTCGGTGTTGCCATCAACATTCACGAGTTTGGTCATTTCGCAGTGGCCAAAATATTTGGAATGCGTGTCGAGGCGTATTCATTTTTTGGCCTGGGACCACGACTTTTCGGTGTAAAGATCGGTAATACCGATTACCGCATCTCGGCGATACCGCTAGGGGCTTACGTAAAACTTTACGGTGATGAATCGAACGCAGGACTCGAAGGCAAAGATGAGACAGACAATCCGGTCCCCGAATCCGAACTCTATGAGTTGCGTCCCCGTTGGCAAAAATTTCTTGTAATGCTCGGCGGGCCGTTTATGAACATCGTCCTCGCTCTCACTATACCTTTCACGATGGCGATGATCTACGGCGTACCGGCTAACCCGGCACCGATCGTCGGCTTTGTAAAAGTCGGTGGAGCTGCTGATAAGGCCGGTATCAAAGCGGGCGACCGTATCGTCAATTTTGATGGAGTTGAAAACCCTTCGTGGGACCGCATCCAAGACGACGCTCTGCTAGTCCCAGACAAAGAGGTGCCGATCGCCGTCGAACGACAAGGCCAGCGAACACCATTAAAGATATCGGCAACAAAAGTCACCGAAAATGGCCAATCTGGTGGATTTCTCGATATGGCTCCTGATGCAGGAACCGAACCTGTTGTCGTCGGCAACATTGACGCCACGATGCCTGCGGCCGAATCCGGCTTGCAAAAAGGCGACTGGATAACCTCGGTCAATGACAAGGCAATTCGAAACAGCCAGGAAATGAAGATAATGGTCGGCGAATCCAAAGATCAGCCGATCAAGCTCACCGTCAACCGCAACGGCCAGCGTAGTGAGCTTACGACCCACGCAGTTCAAAAAGACGGTGAATGGCGCATCGGTATCGCCTTTGACCCGACGTTGATGAGCACACGCGAACCGGTCGGCGTCGTCGGAGCATTTGGCGAAGCCGTCAATCAAAATCTGCGTATTCTTCGCTTGACGGGGAAAGCTTTAGGTCAGGTTGGAACCGGTGAACGGTCGGCACGTGACACAGTTTCCGGTCCTATCGGCATAGGACAGATCATTGTAACGACAGTATTTGCTAGTGGATTTCTGGGGTTGCTGTCGGTGTTGATGGCGATCAGTCTTAGCCTAGGCGTGATGAATCTGCTGCCGATACCTATGCTCGACGGCGGGCAGATAATGGTGCTCGGTATTGAGAAAGTTTTGTCTTGGTTTGGACGCACACTGTCGATGGTCGCTAAGGAACGTATTCAATTAACCGGTCTTGCTATCGTGCTATTGCTGATGGTGACAGTGATATTCTTTGACGTTTCGCGGTTGGTCAGCAAATAGGACGATTTACCACAGAAAACACAGAGAGCACTGAAAAGAAAATGAAACCACGGATAAACGCAAATGCACACAGATACTCTGAATAGTAAATTTATCTGTATTTATCCGTGTCCATCTGTGGTTAAATTCTTCCCAGCGGCGAAAATTGAATTGAAATGACAAGAAAGACAAGAGCGGTAATGGTTCGGGACATTCAGATCGGTGGAGGTGCTCCGGTCGTCGTCCAGTCGATGACGAAAACCGACACAACGGACGTTGAGGGAACCATTCGTCAGATCGAAGAAATGGTCACGGCCGGATGCGAGATCGTCCGTATCGCCGTACCGGACGACGATGCCGCCGCTGCGATGTATGAGATACGCAAACGCACGAACGTGCCGATCGTCGCGGACATTCATTTTCATTACAAACTCGCTCTCAAGGCCCTCGATGCCGGAATCGACAAACTTCGTATCAATCCCGGCAATATTGGCTCGATCGATCGCGTCCGCGAGGTAGTCCGAGCGGCTGAGGCGCTCAAAGTTCCGATCCGCATCGGCGTAAACGGCGGTTCGCTCGAAAAAGACCTGCTCAAAAAATACGGCTCTGCAACGCCTGAGGCAATGGTCGAATCCGGAATGCGCCACGTCCGCATTCTCGAAGACCTCGGGTTTTCTGACATTATTATTTCGCTCAAGGCATCTGACGTTAACCGCATGGTCGCGGCTTATCGCATGATGGCCGAAAAGGTCGATTACCCGCTGCATCTCGGCGTGACAGAGGCCGGAACACCATTTGGCGGCACTATTAAATCAGCGATCGGTCTCGGCATCTTGCTGCACGAAGGCATTGGCGACACTATCCGTGTTTCACTCGCAGCCGAGCCGCATGAAGAGGTTCGTGTCGCGTGGGAAATATTAAAATCGCTAGAACTCAGAAAACGTGGCGTCACGGTCGTCGCGTGCCCGACCTGCGGACGGCTCGATATCGACAATTTCGTTGAGATCGTCACCGAGGTCGAACGCCGCCTCGCACACGTTGAGGAGCCACTGCATCTCTCCATTATGGGCTGCGCCGTCAACGGCCCCGGCGAGGCTCACGATTCGCAGCTCGGCATCACATTTGGCCGACAGGTCGGGATGATATTTAAAGACGGTGTACCGATGCGAAAGGTCGCGGGAACTGACATCGTCGAGGAATTTGTCAAAGAGGTCGAGATCCTGAGAAAAGAGGGCAGTGAGGCCAAGTCTCTTGCTGAAGCTGCACCTCTGGTGCAAATCACGTAAACGAAAAACCCAATGATTCTGACGGCTGAACAACGTGAGTATTTTGATCAAAACGGGTATCTTATTTTTGACCCTGAGATCTCTGAAAGCGTCTTGGATGCTATCGTTAATGAATTAAAAGATAAATATACTAGCGAAGAACCGCTCGATGTCGGCCATCACGAGCCAGGAAGGATACAAGACGCCTGGCGGATAAACTCACACGTAAAATATGTGGCCTTAAATCCAAAAATTTTGAGCGTTCTTACCGAACTCTAGGACAGAAAACCGCTCCCCTTCCAGACGCTCAATTTTCCGGTCGGCACTCAGCAACAGCCGCATTCTGACACCATTCATTTCAACTCGATACCTGCCGGATTTATGTGTGGCGTTTGGATCGCCCTCGAAGACATGGATGAAAACAACGGGACACTGATCTATTATCCCGAAAGTCACAAGCTACCGGAATTTACGATGAAAGATGTCGGGTATGAATAAGAAACGAGGTCGGTTCTTTCGGTGTCGCAGTTTCTACGACGCGGATTTCGCAAGCTTGGGATAATCAAATCGACACCGACACTTAAGGCCGACGATGCTTATCCGCTGTATGAAAAATATATTTCTGATGCTATCAAAGAAAACAAACTAAAGCCGGAGTTGGCAATTATTAAAAAGGGCAGGCTTTTATCTGGTCGGCAAATCTACTCCATGGCGGCTCGCTATTAAAGGACAAAAACCGTACGCGGCACAGCCAAGTGACACACTACTTTTTCGAAGATTGTAAGTATTACACACCTATGGCAAGTAACAGCGAGCTGAAATCTTGGCGTGATCCGGTCTGGATATCGTAGCTCTATTTATGGAAAAAGTATCGTAAATGGCCAGGCCGGCAGATTTCGCAAAACTCCAAAAACGAGCAGCACAATCATAAACACCCACATAAATCGTGGGTTTATCGGCCACATCGGCAATCCTTTGCCCCGAACTGCCAATAACACCAGCGAGACCAATACATACCCAAAGATCACCGCCCACACCGGAATCAGCGCATTGAAATCAATTGCAGTAATAATATCGCCGCGAAATAGTGCATGAAATCCGCGTGTCAGCCCGCAGCCAGGACATGCACAACCCGTCAGAGCAAACAGCGGACACACCGGAAAGAAATGCTGGGTTGTCGGGTCGAAATAAGCAGTAAATATCGAGCCACCACCGATAAACACTGCTCCGGCAGCAGCGATCAGCCGCTCGGTGGTTGGCGATAAATTAAATCCCGGGATTTGCTGTTCGGCCTGCATAAAACAATTCTAGTCTGTGGTTCAAGCTTTTGCCATCAAGACAAATAAAGCATCGGTCGCGACTTTGCGATTTATATTGACTGCAAAATTCTCACGTATCGTTTCGATATCGCGGAGCCATTCAGAGATGTCCGCGTTTCCGGCATTTTCGGCAAGCGTCGTCAATTCACCCACGAGATCGGTATTAACCAGGCGTGTGTCGTCGCTGCTGATACGCAGCGACCAGACATCGTGGATCAGCGATTCGAGAATGTCGAGATTCTCCTCGAAATTGTCCTTATTTTTTGCGTCGTTCAATTCTTCGGATGCTCTTAACAGAGCCGCACGATCACCTGTCTCGATCACATTGCGGATCACGCCAAACATGCGCGTCCGCTGGTCGCGAAACTTACCTACGTTGATCGACACCGCACGCCCAACGCTGCCTCGCGAAAGCCTCGCCGCAAGCCGTGCCTCGTCATGCGTAAACGCCCTGTCGCCTATCAAAAACTGTTCGATCTCGTCGGTCGCGACCGGAGCAAAACGCAGTGTCTGACACCGCGAGCGTATCGTCGGCAAGAGCGAATCGGGTCGAGAAGTGATAAGGAATATATGTGTCGTCGAGGCTGGCTCTTCAAGCGTCTTTAGCAAAGCGTTCGCCGCTGGATCGGCCATTTTCTCGGCGTCATCAATAATAAATATTCGGGCCAGAGTCTCGTATGGGCGAAAATTCGCTTCCTTTTCGAGATCGCGGATCGCACCGATGCGCACATTTCTTCGGAACGGAATAACCGTGCCAATATCAGGATGCTCAGAGAAAAAGACCTCATCAAAATCGTCGCCTTTTTCACTCTTTGGAAAAACAAAAACATCCGCCCGGCGACATGCAGAACACGCACCGCAGGCTTGCCTTTCTACAGGCTCTTTGCATACAAAAGCCTTCGCTAGTTCAAGTGCAAACTGCCGCTTGCCGACACCCTCATCACCGGCAAAAAGCATCGAATTAGGCACACGCCCATTAGCCAGCAGCCGCTTGAGCGTTAGCTTGAGATGGTCGTTTCCTATCAGGTTTTTGAACATTATTGGTTTAGCAACTCGTTGGCCAAAACCACGACCGATGCGTGAATTTCGTCAATCGTGCCGTTAGCATCGACAATTAGAAACCGCTTCGGTTCACGCCCGGCGATCCCTAAATATGCTTTGCGGACACGCTTATAAAATTCCGCTGTCTCCTCGTCCATACGATTCTTTTTAGCCTGCGATTCGTCACGAACATGCATTCGCGCGGTCGCCGTTTCGACCGAAATGTCGAAAAATAGCGTCAGATCAGGTTTCAGACCGTCGGTCGCAAGAGCGATGACTTGATTAACTTTATCCTCGGCAAATCCGCGACCCGCGCCTTGGTAGGCAAACGTTGCATCTGCATAACGGTCTGAGATCACGATCTTGCCTTTAGCGACCGCTGGTTTTATAAGATATTCGACGTGCTGCGCGCGGTCTGCGGCAAAAGCGAGCAGCTCCGCCATTGGAGCGACCGTTTCCGTCGTTTCGAGAAATGCTTCACGAAGATGTTTGCCCAATGTCGTCCCGCCCGGCTCGCGGGTCGTAATGACATCTAACCCTGATGAGCGCAGTACATCGGCCAGCATGCGCAATTGCGTCGATTTGCCGCTGCCGTCTATCCCCTCGAAAGTGATGAATTTTCCAGTCAAGAGTTGCGTTCGAGCTCCGGTGCGAGCTTTCTCTCCTGCGAGATCGAGGAAATTGCGTGCTTAAATATCAAAACGTCAGGCCCGCCGACATCGAGCAGCACCGAGAATTTATCAAAACTTTTGATCCGCCCTGAGACGGTTGAGCCGGGGAGAAGATGAATGACGACCGATATACGTTCACGACGTGCCGAATTCAAAAATGCATCCTGAATATTTTGGGCTGCCTGCTTTTCCATAACGACTCCTCAATTACTGTCAAAAAAATTACAAGAAACTTGTGTTCCGAACAAAAACATTAGGATCCGTTTGCCGATTATATCAAATTTATGCTTTCCGACAATCATTTAAAAATAGCTCTATTTGATCTTATTAAACAACTCGTTTATAACCGCTCCGTCATCGCCAAAACCGTCTAGCCAATTAACATCCGGCTCCTTGCGAAACCACGTTAATTGCCGTTTTGCGTAGTTGCGAACGTCCTGTTTCGACTTGTCTATCGCCGACTCCAGATCACGCTCGCCGCGAAGATACTCACACACTCGACGATACGCATGCGCTCCGAGAGCATTCGTGTCGTATTTAACGCCGTCAGCCAGTAATTGTTTCACCTCATCGACCAGCCCTGCCGCAAAATGCTGCTCCGTGCGTACGTTTATCTTTTTATAAAGCTGATCACGCGGCGGATTGAGAACAAACAGCTTTATGCGTGCAGCAAATTCGGGCGGTTCTTCGCGGTTAGGCTGATGCGCCGATATACGTTTACCGGTTTGGTAATAAACCTCAAGAGCCCGCATCGAGCGGACATAATCGCGTTCAGGGATTTTCACAGCTGCTTGCGGGTCGAGTGTTGCGAGCATTTGATGAAGATATTCCGGCCCGTGTTCCTCAAGCTCCGCTCGCAGTTTTTCACGCAAAGCCGCGTCGGTTTTCGGGCTATCAAATAAAGGCTGTCTCAATGTTCGCAAATAAAAACCAGTGCCGCCCACCAAAATCGGCACCTTGCCGCGAGCCTCGATCTCGACGATCTTTGCCGCAGCGTCCGCCGCCCAATCCGCCGCCGTGTAGTTCACATTCGGATCGACATAATCGATCAAATGATGCGGCACACCGCGTTTTTCGTCTTCGCACGGCTTCGCGGTCGCGATCTGAATACCCTTATAGATCTGCACCGAATCGCAATTGATAACCTCTCCGCCGACCTTCAAAGCCAGCTCAACGCCCAGCGCGGTCTTACCCGAGGCAGTGGGCCCGGAAATGACGTAGATCGGTTTTTTATCAGGGCGTAGAACCATATATGATGGACTTGCGTCCTTGTAGGAATTTTAGATTTAGCTGATAGCTGTTGGCTAATAGCTGTTAGCTGTTTTTTCGTAACGTATGAAAAGAACTGCTGTCGTTATATTCATCCTCTCCTTGTTTTCAAATGTTCTCGCACAGAAAAGCGAAAACTACGTCCAATACGTCAATCCGCTCATCGGTACGCAGAAGATGGGCCACACGTATCCCGGTGCGACGGTGCCGTTTGGCTCGGTGCAATTGTCGCCGGACACTGACGAGCAACCTCACAACATTGGCGGCAAATATAACAAAGAGACTTACAGATACTGTGCCGGTTATCAATATGACGATAGCGAGATCGTCGGATTTTCGCATACTCATTTTAGTGGAACGGGACACTCCGACCTTGGCGATTTTCTGGTGATGCCGACGGTCGGCGATCTGCAATTAACGCCCGGAACCAAAGGCGATCCTAAAAGCGGTTTCCGCTCTGCTTTCTCACACTCGAACGAAACGGCTGAGGCGGACTATTACAAGGTCCTGCTCGAAGACGACAACATCCTCGCCGAGATGACCGCGACAACCCGCGTCGGATTTCATCAATACACATTTCCTAAATCCGACAACGCCCACATCATTCTCGACCTGATGCACGGCATCTACAATTACGACGACAAAAACGTCTGGACCTACGCCCGCGTCGAAAACGATCACACCATCGTCGGATATCGTCAGACAAATGGCTGGGCACGCACACGCACGGTTTATTTCGCGATGGAATTTTCCAAACCTTTCGTCAGCTACGGCGTTAAAAATTTCGGCAAGGAAGACTACAAAGGTTTCTGGAGAAAGTTTGACCAGACAAAGAACTTCCCCGAAATGGCTGGCAAGCAACTGCGAGCGTATTTCGATTTCAAGACCGAAAAGGACGAAAAGATCAAAGTAAAATTCGCCCTCTCTCCCGTCTCGACCGCTGGTGCAAAAAAGAATCTCGAGACCGAAATCCCGCACTGGGATTTCGAACGCACTAAACGCGAAGGCCAGGCCGCTTGGAACAAGGAGTTGAACAAAGTCGCCGTCACCACTACCTACAAGGGCGAAATGACCAATTTCTACACGGCGATGTATCACGCGTTCATCTCGCCGACGGTTTACATGGACACCGACAATCAGTACAAAGGCCTTGACCAAAACGCACACACCGCCTTTGGCTTTACCAACTACACGACATTCTCACTCTGGGACACCTACCGCGCTTTGCACCCGCTGTTCAACATCATTCAGCCAACGCGAAACCGCAACATGGTCCAATCGATGATGGCTCATTACGACCAAAGCGCCGAACACATGCTGCCCGTCTGGTCGCATTACGCCAATGAGAACTGGTGCATGATCGGCTATCACAGCGCCTCTGTTGTGGCGGATGCGATTGTTACCGGGAATCTGATCGGTATCGAAGCCGAGCGAGCCCTCGACGCCGCCGTCCAGACCGCCAAGACAAAATACTACGATGGCCTCGAGTACTACATGAAACTCGGCTACGTGCCGGAAGATAAAAACAGTTCGTCCGTCTCAAAAACGCTCGAATACGCCTACGACGACTGGGCGATCGCGCAAGCGGCGAAAAAGCTAAATCGAAACGATATCTACAAAGAGTTCATCAAACGCAGCGAGAACTGGAAAAATGTCTATGACGCATCCAGTGGGTTCACGCGTCCGAAAACGACCGACGGCAAGTTCCTTGACAAGTTCGACCCGCTCAAAACCGAAGGCCAGGGCTTCATTGAGGGCAACGCCTGGAATTACAGCCTCTACGTCCCGCACCACCCTGACGAGATGATCAA
Organism: Chloracidobacterium sp.; assembly: GCA_043757775.1. GTDB lineage: Bacteria > Acidobacteriota > Blastocatellia > Pyrinomonadales > Pyrinomonadaceae > OLB17. Next base: position 9,222 of record JAYVOS010000047.1, read on the forward strand.
AATGATGGGCGGTAAACAGAAATTCTCCGCCCACCTCGACGAGCTTTTCACGATGCACTTGCCCGACTCGTTCTTCGCCGAAACCGAGGACATTACCCGCGAAGGCATCATCGGCGGCTACATCCACGGCAACGAGCCCTCGCACCACGTCGCCTACCTCTACAACTGGACCGACGATCCGTGGAAAACCCAGGAACGCGTCCGCATGATCTTGCGTAATCAATACCACCCCACACCCGACGGCCTCGGCGGCAACGACGACTGCGGCCAGATGTCCGCCTGGTACATCTTCTCCGCCCTCGGCTTCTACCCCGTCGCCCCCGCATCCGGCCAGTATCAACTAGGCTCCCCCGCCATAAAAACCGCCGTCCTCCACCTAGAAAACGGCAAAACCCTCACCATCGAAGCCCGCGACCAAAGCGACAAAAACATCTACGTAAAACGTGTCGAACTAAACGGCCACCCCCTCGACCGCCGCTACCTAACCTACCCCGACATCACAAACGGCGGCAAGTTGGTTTTCTTTATGGATGATAAGCACTAATGGCGTTGAATGCAGATA
>JAYVOS010000048.1:0-2629 GCA_043757775.1 Chloracidobacterium sp.
TTGCCGTATTTTAGTGTCAGACGCGGATAGCCTCTCGATTCGGTTTCAAGATCCTCGATGCCTAGCAATTTTTCAGCGGCGAGAATGTCTTCGATCGCACCTTCGATCTCCATATAATAACCAAACGGCAGCTCGTCCAGCACAACCTCAACATTGCCGAGGTGAAATGTCTTGCGGTGCTTTTCATAAACTGCGGCTAGCTTATAGCCGAGGCGTTCGATGATGTGTTCGGTTGCCTCGACATCTGAAACTTCGGTCTCAAATTCGATCTGATGCTTGAAATCGCTGTCGTTTACGACCTTTTCTTTGTAGGTGAAGATCGTCTTTTCGTTAGTCTTTCGCAGTCGCAACACGGCACCGCGTTCGTCAAGCACGCCGCCGCGATGCAGGTAGTTTTCTTCAAATACCTCACTCGTAAAATCAGCCCCGAGCTCACCCAATTTCGCCGTCAGCCCGACTAGACGCTTTTTGTCCAGACGATATTTTTTCTCGATCTCAATTGCCATTTAGTTCATTTCAACCACACACAACCGTATTGAAACTTAATTCTAAAGAATAAGAAGTTAGACGGCAAACGAGGCTCTATATTCGGGAACCTACTTGACTTATGAGGCTCCGTATTCGATACTTGAAAAAAAGGTCAGGTTTAATGATCTTTAATAATTAGTAGTTTGAAATTCGTAATGAGGTAACTATGCCATATTCAGAGATCATGATCCACGGAATGCGTGCGGAGCTTTCGCAGCTAGGGATCGAAGAAGCAAAAACCACAGAAGCAGTTGATGAAGCCGTTAAAAACACTGACGGAACCTTGATGGTCATCGTTAATTCCGTGTGCGGATGTGCTGCCGGCGGCGTTCGCCCGGGCATCGCGATGGCTCTGCAAAATTCAGAGCACAAACCGGCCCGCTCGATCACGGTATTTGCCGGTGCAGACATTGATGCGACGGAAACGGCCCGCGAATATTTCACAGGTTACATGCCGTCGTCGCCCGCTATCGGATTGTTAAAGAACGGCGAGCTTGTCCAGCTATTCGAACGCAAAGACCTCGAAGGCCGTCCGCCGCTCACCATCGCTCAGTCGCTGATCGACGCTTTCAACACCCATTGCTCGAAAGCCGAAGCCGCTAACAACTAATCGTTCATCACAAATAAATACAAAAACCGCTCTTTTCGGGCGGTTTTTTTTTGATTCTTGCTTGGCGTTCTTTGCGGCTTTGCGTGCAAAGCTTGTGCATCCAGTCGCCAAGCTCGTGAAAGCAGGAAACGACTCTCATAAATATGTGTTGCGTGTGTTGGCTCACAATCTGTAAGATATAAACAGTCTTTTTGATTTCCAGTTGCCTAATAATGTCGATCAATCAACGCCAACACATTCGATTTTCGCTCAATATTCCGGCGATCATCTATTCCAAATTTGGCGAAAAGCAATCGACAAGGATCGAGCAGATCAGCATCGGTGGATGTTTCATAGCGTGGGACGACCGTATCCTGATCGGCGACGAATTTAGGATGGAGATCGAGCTGCCAAACGGTAATTACCTCCCGCTGCACTGCAAAGCTCTTTACATATTCGATAATACCGGCATTGGACTTAGATTTATGGACATCTGCGAGTTTGAGCAGTCTCTCATTTCTAAGATCATCGCCCACAAACTCGAAACCGAAGGCGTCCCGCTCCAGATCGACCCCTTCACCTTACCGCCCACATTCGTCGGCGACGACCCCTCGCCCCGCGTCACAGACATCCGCCAGAAACGCGACGCCGTCCTCCAGCGCATCATGGCCGGCGACGACAGATACTGATCTGTCAGAACCGTATATCTAACCCCCACCTTACTAAGGAACAGTGACGGTGATTCACACACTGTGTGGTTCTTTCTTTTAATCCTTTCGCCTTTTGCCTTTTTACTTTCGCCTTTTGCCTTTTGCCTTTTTACTTTTGCCTTTTTACTTTTTACTTTGCGCTTGTCGCCTCGACCGCGCTTGCACTTAATTTTAAATGGCGCTAACATCAGTCCACCCTATTCACCTGTAATCAAAAATTTAAGCGATCCCCACTGCATTTTGGCGTGTTAATTGCTCTAAACCGAAGATTTACAGCGAATAAATGATCTTTGACAACAAAAAAATAGATAAGTTTAGTCAATTAACAAGCACTCTTGATCGAATAATCGATGCTAAGAGTCGAATATCGAAAACTCTTAGTCGGATAGTTAATGCTCGTGCTCGAATAATCGACTCTCGTGGTTAAATAGTCGATGCTCATGGTCAAATAATTAATACTCAGGGCCCAATAATTGATACTCACGGTCAAAAAATCGACGCTCACGATCAAAAAATCGACGTTAAATTATCGCAATTATAATATTCTACAGAAAAAAGGTCGTGTTTGTAGCCCGTGGGTGTCCGTAGCCCGCACGCGCGGCAGTTCAAGGGGGAAGTTAGAGAAATTACAACCGAAACCATCACTCACTGGAGGTAATAGAAAAATGAACGCAGTTCAAGAAGCAAAACTCAATATGTATCGTGTCGTCGAGCAACATTGCGACGACAGTACGGCAATAATCAACACGGTCGCCGCCTTTCAGACGGCATTTACAAATTTTAAGGCAAAGATCGCCTCACT
>JAYVOS010000049.1:0-2607 GCA_043757775.1 Chloracidobacterium sp.
TGCAGGCCGTAAGAAAACAGACATCTGGTATCAATCTTCATTTACCGACGGAGCCACGTGGAACGCCCCACAGAAAATTACCACGGCACAGACCGATGAGACTATCGCCGGTGCCGACTCAGGCAACCAATACGGCGATTATAATGCTCTCTCTGGAATATCGGGCGTATTCTTTCCGTCGTGGACAGATCGCCGCGATCTGCTAAAAGAAGAGATATATACAGCTAAGATACAGGATGCAGCCTGTTCATTCCCAGGTTCGCCGACTATCGGTGCCGCGACAACACCTGCCGCTAATCGGGTGCAGGTAGCGTGGGCGGATGGAGCACCGAGTTCAAACAAATTCAATGTTTATAGGGCCATCGGAACATGCGGAGCTCCGGGAGCATTCTCACAGATAGCAACGGGAGTATTAACCTCGCCTTATCTCGACACTACGGTGTCGGGCGGAATCACGTACGCTTATCGTGTAACGGGTGCCGACAGCTCCAGCGTCTGCGAATCGCCGCCTTCGAGTTGTGTCCAAGCAACGGCGACAGGAGCCTGCACATTGGCGCCTAACTTCGCCGGTCTGGCTACTGTTACCAATGCTGCCGGAACGTCTTGTGCACTTAACCTCGGTTGGAATGCAGCAACACCGGCTTGCAGCGGCCCAGTGAAATATAACGTCTATCGCTCGACCGTGGCCGCATTTACGCCTAGCGTTGCAAACCGCATCGCGACTAACGTAAGTACCACGACCTACACCGACAACTCAGGCCTCATAAATGGCACGAGATACTATTACATCGTTCGTGCGGTCGATAGTGGTAATTCCAGTGAAGAAACCAATACTGCCGTCGTCAGCGCAATTCCCTCAGGACCGGTCACTCTTAGCACGATCACCGAGACCTTCGAAGCAGCGGGCGGTTTCGACACCGTTGGTTGGACGCACAATGCAATTGCAGGGGCTACTGACTGGACATTGTCGATTGCTCAATCACAAACGCCGACCCACTCGTGGAATTCGACCAGTCTAACCACTGTTTCTGATCGTGTTTTAGTCTCACCGAGTTTTGGTGTGAATGCCAGCACAACACTGAGTTTCTGGCATACATTCGCGTTCGAATCTGCCACTAGCTGCTTTGACGGCGGCACGTTGGAATACACGATGGACGGCGGCACGACTTGGCTCGTTGTTCCTGACGCGGCTTTTACAGCGGGTCTCTTTACTGGAACAGTTAGCGCGTCGTTCCAAAATCCGATCGGCGGCAAACGTGCCTGGTGCAACGGCGCCATCGGGGCTATGACCCAAGTCGGTGTTAATCTCGGTTCGTTTGCCAATGGACAAACGCTGAAAGTACGCTGGCACGAAGGCGATGACAGCAGTGTCGCTGTCACGGGCTGGTTTGTCGATTCGGTGACGATCGCGAACGCAGGTGTTGCCGGATCATGTACCGTCACCGCAGCAGGGGTTACTGTCTCCGGCCGCGTCCTCACGCCGCAGGGCAGAGGGCTGCGTAATGCAAATGTAGTTATCACCGATCCGCAGGGTGTCACTCGACGAGTGCTGACGGGATCATTTGGTAATTACCGCTTTGATGATGTCGAAGCCGGAAAGACTTACGTCATTTCTGTTGGGTCACGACGCTTCCAGTTCACGCCTCGCGTACTCAGCATAACCGACAATCTTACCGATGTGGATTTCATTGCTTCACAGTAGGTTATGATTGAATTAGAAGAAAAATCCTCGCGTTTAACGACGCGGGGATTTTTTTATGGGTTTCTAGCATTACACCAAAGTAGTGGTTTGAGGTATTTAGGTAGAAAGCGAATAATACTAATTTAACGAATACAGTTAAATCTGAAAATGCGGAGGATGGGCGTTCCCCCTTAACTAACTCCCATCCTCCAACTACGGTCTCGCAGGTTCCGCCGGTGTGAGGTCTAATTACACCTGCATGGTTTATTGAACCGCGTCAACCGCTGCCTCGATCATCCGATTAAAATCTTTATACGACTCCACTTACCGGCGACATTTCAAAATATAAAAAGTGGAGAATGGAAAGCCCTGTAAACATTCCATCCTCCGGCGACCGCGTTTGCCTTAACGCTCCGAAGACCGACGAATTATCCCCTTGTTGGATTGTAAAACCCCTCCATAATTCGCCTATCTTCGAAGCCAGCGCTTGCGATCAAGTGGGTCATTGTAGCTTGGAGGATATTTGGGTATCTCCAAACCTTGAGTTCCTAGCAGATACTCAACCTTGCCGCTCGAAATTCGAACAGATGCAATGACTTAATGTAAGATTACCAATTTAATATAGCTGTCGTATGTACGATCGCGTACATACGGCATCTAATTTTCTTTACGCTAGTTCTATTGATACACCTTCGGAATGCTATTCCACAGGATGGTGTTCAAAACGGAGCGAGGCACTATAATTTTGCAACATATAGAAAACAACTCGCTCTAAAAACGAGAAAAGCTGGTTGTCTGTGATGAACAATCAGCTTTCTTTTTTTGACGAGTTATCCAGTTATTACTGAGAAATTTTAATCGTAACGCGACCTCCCGCTCTTGATTCCAATTTCATAACGAGATGTTTACGGAATGGGAGACGGAAA
>JAYVOS010000050.1:0-9628 GCA_043757775.1 Chloracidobacterium sp.
GATGCGGTTTGCGACTCGTCCTCGCGATAGCTCGCATTTTCGAACTGGATCGTCGGAGCCGTATCATCATTTACGATGGTACCCGTTCCCTGACCGGAGCCGCCTATCGTCGCTCCTGAGACGGCACTGAGATTGACAAAAAATGTCTCAGTCGGTTCGATATTGGTATCACCGTTGACTAGAACCGTAAATGTCTGTGTATCCGTGGTCCCCGATGCCGGGAACGTAAAGACCTGTGTCTTGGCAACGTAATCATTGTCTGCAACCGTTGCGGTATTATCTGCCGTCGTGGCAGTCACCGATGTGCTTTGGACGCTTACGCCGGTCTTGGTAATGGTAAAAGCGTAGCTTGTCTGCCCCGCATCGCCCTCGTTATGCGAGACACTGTCGATCGTAAACACCGGCTGCGGATCGATAACGAGTGTGTATGCCTGAGAACCGGTAAAGCCGTTGGCGTCGGTCGCCGTTACGGTAAAGTTGAATGTCCCCGCAGCCGTCGGTGTACCGCTCAATACTCCGCCCGTGCTAAGCGTGAGCCCACCTGGCAGAGTTCCTGCCGTGACGCCGTAGGTGTAAGCTCCGGTACCGCCCGAGGCAGTAATGGTCTGGCTGTAAGCGACAGTCTTCATGCCGTTGGGCAATGTCGTGGGGCTTAACAAGATAGTCGGGGCAACGTAGATCACAACGTCATTGTTGCCGTTAGCGTTATATCTAAGTTTTGCGCTCAGCGTGGTGCCCAGGAAATTCGTAAACGTAAATCCGTCAGGCATCGCTGCAAATGTTCCCGTCGTGAGATCTGTACCGTCATTATTAACGATCGTGAATATTTCGCCGCCCGTTAAAGTGGGCGTGCCCGTAAGGGTGAGAACCGCTCCCGTTATATCAACACCGCCGATAACGTTCAGCTGATCGTAGCCGCTGTCAACGGTGGCATTGTTTATGGTTAACGCAAGTTTGCGTCCTGAGGTAAGCAGAGTAGTAGCCGCCCCGCTGTTTACATCGTTCGCGGCCTTCGTCGGTTTGAGACCGGCCGAGCCCGGGTTGAACGTTACGCCACCGCCCGCCGAATCGATGGAGCCGCCGTTTACGTTTACAGCGAACGTCGAGCCGTTAGTGAATGTCAGCGCCGTTGCAGTCGGTCGCGTAATACTAGCCGATACCGTGATCGGGCCGGTATTCGCGTCGCCGATATTGATCGTACCTGCGGTAACACGATCCAATTCCTGATCGCTCAAACCGAGGGTTCCGGCGAGGTCGCTGCCGCCAAGATCTATCGCTCCGGAATTACTCTTTTGACGTATATTGACTATGCCCGTGCCAGCACTGACCAGAGTCGCTCCGGCGGCTCCGTCGGCGAGGCCCATTGAGTCCGCGATGAGTGTCACCGCGGCATTATTGGTCGAGGCAATCGTAGGCGTAATTCCTCCGTCAGCATTAAGGGAGATACCCGGGCTTCCCGTACCGGTAACGCCGATCGCACCGCCATTCGAACGGATCTGACCGTTACCGTAAACCAGTACTCCCGCACTGTTAGCTCCCGTGCTGCCGCCCGTACCTGTCACTGACACAGTGCCCGTGCCGCCAGCTGTAACGACGCCGCTTGAGTGGGCAATAACTCCATAATTTGTGTTTCCGCCATCGCCGCCAGTTCCTATTACGGTCACGTTGCCATTGCCGCCTGATTGGATAAAGGCATTGGCAAGGTGAACAATCACGCCATACGCAGCACCGCCGGTGTTGCTGGCTGCTCCGTTACCCGTGACCAGCACATTGCCGCCAAAGGACGTAATCGTGCCGCTGGTTAACCCGACGTAAACTCCAAAACCGTTGGCACCACTGCCCGGTCCGCCCGTTCCCGACACGCTAGTGGTTGTCGTACCGCTCGTGCTGCCGCCCTTGATAAAGCCGCCGCCGTGTATGAATACGCCGTATTGATCGGTGCCGGTGTTGCCGCCCCTGCCGCTGACCGTGACTATGCCGGTTCCCGACGCCTGAACAGTGCCGCCATTGACATCGACGCCGACAAAGCTCCCCGCCGTAGGAGAAGCCTGTTGATTGGCGCTCAGCGTCAACGCACCGTCGACGGTCGAAAGCGTGGAAGATGCTCCCAAAGCTATGTTGCGAGTCGTCGAAAGTGAGATCGTGCCGCTCGTGGTCGCGGAGACCGACGCGGACGTGACAACATTTATCGTCGCTGACGAGAATGCGGCTAAGTTCTTGCCTGCAGCAAAAGAAGTAATATTGTTCAGAGTCACGTTGCCGAAAGGGAGGGCGCCCGACCCGATGTTCAGTGTCGGGAATCCCGCCCCCAAGCCATTCTCCACAATTGTGTCTGCGACATTTCCGCGGTTGACCGTCACCGATCCGCTCGGATTCGCAAAATCGGTCGTTTCGAACGTGACGGGTGAGCTGGAAAGCCGCGATGTGCCCACCGAGAGATTGGCGATCGTTGCTGAACTTCCGGTTGCCGGCAGGTTGAATACGACGTCGGTCGCCGTTCCGGTATTGGATATCGGCTCGAGGCCGACATAGTTGATCGTGCCGAAAGCACTCATGACAACGCTGCCGTTGTTTGCATTTGTATAGTTGTAGGTGACCGTTCCCTGTGCTCCGCCGACGATGTTTAGCTTATCGCCGGGTGTCGAGGTTTGGGTGCCGCCGTCGTATGCGATCCCGCCCGCGGGTATAGGATTGCCGGTCGAAAGATCGACGGTCAAAGTATCGTTTCCACCAAGTGTGTTTATGACTAAGTTATTAATACCCGCCAAAGCGCAATCGACGGTATTTACATCGACCCCAACGCAGCCCGGCCCTGCACCCAACAGGTTACCCGGATCCTTAATGCGAACATTCGCACCACTGCGCGAAAGGGTTATGTTATCGACCGACGTTCCCCCGTTTGCGTCAGTTATGGTGAGGGTGCCGCCGGCAACCGCGATGTCGGTATCGGCAACTTCAGCCGTCGTCCAGTTTGCAGAGCTGGTGTTGGCTCCTGTAACGCTCGTCGTGTGAGTCGCCGCATTTGTCGTACTTGTCACCAGTGTCGCCGTTCCGCCTACGATGCGGAATGCCTTGTATATGGACTCATTACCAGTGACAACGTCGGATCCCTGGTATCCGAAGGTCAGATCGGCCGTCCCCGGGCCGCTGATCTGCCAGGATCTTTGCAGCTTGTTCGCGGGTAGGCCTGTACCCGTCGCAGGCCCCTGATTTGCAAGAACCGAGAATGCTCCGCTGCCTGCAAGGTTTGCGACGGTTACGGGTGAATATCCATTCGCAGTTCCGGTATCAAAAACAAATCCGCCGTTAGTCATCTGCTTCGTTTCGGTACCGATGATGTAACCGGATGTGCGTACGCGCGTAGCTGCCGAGCCGAGACTTACCGTCGCACCGCTGGCGTTGAGATTTGCCCCCGCAAGAGTCAAAAGGCCGTTAACCGTCAAGTTTCCGGTAGTAACGTCCGCCGTGTTCTGGAGGGTTAAATTATTGAGAACGCTAGCTGAGGCAGGGATCTCAAGCGCCGCCGTGATCGGCGCAGCATTGGTGTAGGTCACGTTGACCGTTGAGCCAAAGGTCGGCGCATTCGACAGGCTTCCCACCGCGCGGACGATCGTAGCGCCGTTACCCAATATTAGATTTGAGCCGTTTGTGAATACGCCTGACTTCAGCGTCAGCGTTCCGGGGATCGTCTCCGCGGTGCCCAGCGACACGCCTGCAGCATTGTCAATGGAGAGATTGTTATAGCTCCAGTCATTGTTGAGCGTGCTGGCAGACTGTGCGGCAGTGCCGTTGTAAATGACAGTGCTGCCAGCCGAATTGACGGTTCCGTTGTTGTTGATCGGTTGTCCCGCGCCTGAAAGCTTTAGTACACGATTGGAAAAATCGAATGTCGTACTCGTATTTACTAAAACAGAGCTAAGCTGATGATCGCTGCCGAGAGCGAGTGTGGTCGTTCCAAAGTTAGGAAGGATCGCAATACTTGATGTGATCGAGCCCGTTCCCGTTAATGTAGACGTCGCACTATTTCCACATTTGAAGTCTATGAAACCTATGGAAATGAGGCCGTTGTTGATGAGCGTAGCTCCGTCCATCTCTAGCCTCGAGCTACCATCCCCGCCGCTGAACGTCCCGCCCGTATTAACGGTAATATTGTTAACCGCCGTAAGCGTTCTGCTGTTGCTTACCTGCAAAGTAGCACCATTATCAATAGTGACGGTCCCGTCCACTCGCGTTGCAAAATCGTTATTGTCCGTAATGATCGTGGTACCCGTGTTTACATCAAGGGCGACCAGGAAGCTATTTCGCTGATCGAGCGTGGTGGTGCCCTGCGTACGCAGTGTACCTAAGCCGCCGACTGAGTACACTAGCCCAGCATTGGTCAATATCCCGGTGAACGTTACGGTCCCGCCGAGGTCCAGGTTACCACCCGAATTTACGATGAGCTGATTTACTGTGAGGGTCTGTCCGGCGGACAGCGATAAGGTGGTCGTGCCGAAGTTTGGCGTGATCGACACGTCTGTCGATGTAATAGAGCCCGATCCCGTTAATGTGGTCGCCGCACTATTTCCACATTTGAAGTTAAGATGCCCTACTGAAATTACTCCGTTATTAATGAGCGTAGGGCCGTCCATCTCTAGCGCTGAACTGCCATCCGTGCCGCTGAGCGTCCCGCCCGTGTTAACGGTAACATTGTTGACCGCCGTAAGCGTTCTGCTGTTGCTTACCTGCAAGGTAGCACCGTTGTCGATGGCGACCGTACCGTCCACTCGCGTTGCAAAATCGAAATTGTCCGTAATGATCGTGGTTCCAGTGTTTACATCGAGGGGCACCGTGAAGTTATTTCGCTGATCGAGCGTGGTTGTTCCCTGCGTACGGAGCGTACCCACTCCGCCTACCGTTCCCGCATCGACCAAAATACCCGCGAATGTTACCGTGCCGCCGAGGTCAAGGGTTGTTCCCGAATTTACGGTGAGCTGATTAACTGTAAGGCTCTGGCCCGCAGGCAGCGATAACGTGGTCGTACCAAAGCTGCTTATGATCGCCACGTTCGTCGATGTGATCGAGCCATTGCCTGCAAGAGTGGTGGTTCCGTTGCTCCCGCGTTTGAAATTTAGGAATGATACGGAAATGACGCCGTTATTAGTGAGTGTAAGGCCATCCATTTCAAGCGTCGGATTGTTGGTATTGCCGCCAAACGTTCCTCCTGCCGCGATCGTGATATCACCCGTAGCGATCAGTGTCCGGCTGTTGTCGACGTTCATCGTCGCCCCAGCGTCGATAGAGATAGGACCGCCGTCCGTCATTGAGAGGACAAATTGGTTGGTAAATGTTGTCGTCCCGGTGTTCACGTTGAGAGCTGCACTGAATGTGCTCTGCTGATCGAAGACGGCCGTGCCCTGCATTCGGAGGGTGCCTAAACCGTTGACGGTTCCCTGGTTTATAAAGGTTCCAGCCACCGGCGTAAGAAAAAAGCTGTTGTTGATCGTAAGAACTCCGCCCCCGTTTACGGTGACGTTGTGAACAGTTTGATTGCTGCTGACCGTCACGGTGTGTCCATTAAGAATGGTCACATTGTCATTAACGCCGGGCGTGCCGGAAGGAGTCCATGTCGCGGGGTTACCCCAGTCGCCAGAGCCTGCGCTGATATAGGTGGTAGCTGGTGATAAAGGCGCATTTATGCCGGGAGTTTGATTTGCCAAGCCTAGAAACTCCCCGACGGAATTGATGAACGAAGAGTCAGCGGCTCTTACACCAGGCAATGCTATCGTGAGAAACAAACCGCAAATAATGGCGGCTAAACGCGGTTTGGCGGCGACAAGACTCAACATTCTTTGGCTGGCTAACATAATTTTATACCCCTTTTTCAAATGCTTTCCTAATATTTCTTAGATGTCGCTTCCAGCACGCGGCCTCGCGCTCCGGAAGCAATACAATGCTGAATTTTTTGGAATCTAATGCTCCTTACTAATTCATGCAAATTTAAGCTCCGAACTAGCTCATATTTTTCGACAAATACGAACGAAATATATAAAATTGGAACATTCTCGAGTTTCAATGAGACAGACAGGCGAAATAACACAACTCCTACAGCAGGGCGACCAGCAATCCCTCGAAAAACTCTTTCCGCTTGTTTACGATGAATTGCGCGTCTTGGCCGCCGCTATATTTCGGGGCGAGCTACGCTCCGATCACACTTTGCAGCCGACGGCTCTTGTCCATGAAGCATATCTGCGACTCGTCGGAGATTTCGACGGCATTTCGTGGGAAAATCGGGCGCATTTTTTCGGGATTGCGGCCCGGTCGATGCGACAGATACTAGTCAGCCACGCCATTGCCCATAACGCCCAGAAACGCGGCGGCGGTCAGACGATGATGGCCCTCGACGATGCGGTCAGCTTTTTTCAGACTAAGGATGTCGAGATTATATCCCTCGACGAATCAATGGAGAGATTAGCCGCGATCGACGTAAGGGCTGCGGAGATCGTCGAACTCAGATTTTTCGGTGGATTGACCATAGACGAAGTAGCTAAGATCATGGACATTTCCAATGCAACGGTCAAACGTGAATGGGAGATGGCAAAAGCGTGGCTTTACCGCGATCTAAAAAAATGACTAGCAAAAGTTTAAGAATTCAACGCAAATACACGAAGATACTTTTTCGCGTGTTTGCATGTTAAATTATGACCAACACGCTCTATTTTTATGATGAGCAGAATTATGACGCCGCCGATCCCACGAGATGACCTCGAAGACATTAAAGAACTGTTTTCATCGGCGCTCGACCTGCGACCAGATCTTCGATCTGCCTTTCTCGACGAAAATTGCAAATCCAAACAGACACGATTAGAGGTTGAGTCGCTGCTACAGGCACGAGACGATGCAGGTTCATTTCTCGAGGACCTGTCAGCCGCGAGCGTGGTTCAGGATGCTTATCAGAGAACCGCAAGCGAAAGGCTGATCGGGGGGATGATCGGTCAATACCGCATTGTGCGGGAGATCGGCCGCGGCGGCATGGGCGTCGTTCTATTGGCGACCCGCGAAACCTTTCACCAGCAAGTCGCGATAAAGATCATTAAACGCGGTATGGACTCCGACGCAATCGTAGAAAGATTTTATCGTGAGCGAGAGATCCTGGCCAGCCTTAACCATCCATTCATTGCTAATTTGTTGGATGGCGGCACAACCGCCGACGGACTACCTTATTTCGTTATGGAATATGTCGAAGGGGTGCCCATAAACGAATTTTGCAGCGATTTGAAGGAAACCGAAATACTCTCTCTTTTTCGAAAGGTCTGCTCGGCGGTTTCATTTGCTCATGAAAAGCTGATCGTCCACCGCGATCTTAAACCGTCTAATATCATGGTTACTGCTAACGGTGAGCCCAAACTCCTTGATTTCGGGATCGCAAAACTCCTCGACGCATCCGACCCGAGCGAAACACGAACACAGCAACGGGTTCTTACGCCTGCCTATGCCTCTCCGGAACAGGCATCCGGTAGAATTGTGGGAACCGGGAGCGATGTTTACAGCCTAGGAAAGATACTTACAGAATTGCTGGAGAATGGTAAAGGCCACCTCGTCGGGACGGTAAATACCGATCCCACTGCTCCCGAGCACGAAACACGAAGGCAGGGTGGTGATCTACAAAACATCCTCGCGATGGCACTTCACGCTGTTGTAGAGCGCCGTTATGGCTCAGCCGAGAGTTTCTCAAACGACATTCAGCGCTACATGGAAGACTTGCCGGTCGCAGCGCGGCGAGATTCCGTAGGATATCGAGCCCAAAAGTTTTTAAAACGAAACCGGCTCAAGGTCGTGTTTGCCGGTCTGTTGACATTGAGCCTGGGGGGCGGCGTGATCGCGACTATCATGAAGGCAAACGAAGCCCATTACCAGCGGCAATTAGCCGAGAATCGTTTCCTAAGTCTGCGTAACCTATCGGACCTATTTATAACTGAGATACATGGTGCCATCCAGGATCTGCCCGGCAGCCTGCCTGCCCGGCAGTTAATACTCAGGCGGGCAACTGAACAGCTCGATGCTATGGCCGCGGATGCTCTCGATAATCCCACGCTGCAAGATGAGCTTGGTCAGGCATACTCCAAGCTGGCAACGCTGCCCGATATGAATTTGGATGAGAAAGAATCGAATAACAAAAAGGTTCTCGCAATCTATAATAAGCTCTTACTGGACGAGCCAAATAATCTTGACTATCGAGAAAAACTGGCCCTCGCGTATATGGATATCGCTGATACTGAAAAAGTCCGCGGCTCGGTAGAAAATGGATTCGGTTATTGCAAAAATGCTGTGACTATTCTGGATGAGGTCACCGGCGATAAGCCCAACGATGTCGTTTATCTATCAGATTTTCAGGACGCACTCGCCGAGCTGTCGACATATTCTGCTCTCAAGGGTGATACTTCAGGGAGTTTGTGGGCAATTCGGCGGAGACACGATATCGTGGAACAGTTGAGAAATATGAATGTTCCGATCGCCAAAGTAGAAGAACTAGCCGGACTTTCTCATTTGCAGCTCGGCACAGCTCTGACAACTATGGGCGATTATAAAACAGCAAAACTTGAGATACAGACAGCGCTCGATGCGTTTATCAAAGAAGAAGAGGAAAAACCAAACGACACGAGTGTAAAATACCGTCTGTGGGCGGCAGATCGTAGGATGGCGATCGCCGTCGAACTTGACGGCGACACAAAGGCGGGTCTGGAATACGCTCAGCGGTCCTTGTCGATCATGGAAGCACTTTTAACGTCGAGCCCGAAAGATATCGGGTATCATCGGAATGCGGCAATTTCCCACATTCTGGTAGGTCAGTTGTTAGTTCAACAGAACAAGGCCGTTCAAGCAGTAACTCATTTTCGCTCGTCCCTCGAACTGAGCCAAGAGGTTTTGTCGAATAACCCGGAGTATTTCGAATCAAAAATTGACCTTGCTCGTTCGTACGGAAATTTGGGCAATGCAATGGTCATCACCGGCAAACGGATTCAGGGCCTCTCCCATCTGAGCGATGCGGTAAAAATTTATGACGAAACCAGTAACGTAGATATCGAAAATGCAATATTAAAACGTGATTACGCGGAAACGGTCGAATGGCTTGCTTCGGCATTGGAGATCACCGACAAGTTAAAATCTGCTGATTATTACCGTGCTAGTTCGGTGCTATGGAATGAATTGAGATCAGCTGGAAAACTAAGTGCTGCTGACCTTCAACGGAGCTAAAGAAATTCATCGGACCACTTGGAATGATCTGTCCGGGAACGGTCAAGGGGTTCGCGTCCGCGATGAAAGTGGCGGGTTCCTATAAGCTTAGAATTTTTCTTTGTGATTTATTATTAGCGGCCCAGCGGACCCCGACAAGTAATGCTTTGCTGCCGTCGATCGCCCCACTTACACGACCGTTGCCTATACAATAAAGGCGGCCCCCCGGCCGCCTTTATTGCTTCTACAACCTTATCTACTGCTACTAATTAGCGATAAAGTCAACATCGGTCAGGTTATCGACCAGACTGATCACACGACTAGGCGTGTTGAATGTATAACGTCGGCTGCCGACAGTGACTACATACGTCTCGCCAGCCTGCAGGCCTTCGAAACTGTAGCTACCGCGGCGGCC
>JAYVOS010000051.1:0-2601 GCA_043757775.1 Chloracidobacterium sp.
CGGTCCGAGGAGATCGAGGAGTTAAGCGAGGCAGAAAAGACTTTGAACGAAGACCATTACGGACTAGAGAAGATCAAGGAACGCATTCTCGAATTTCTCGCTGTGCGTCAGCTTGTTAAGAACCCGAAAGGCACGATCCTTTGTTTCGTCGGTGCTCCGGGCGTTGGTAAAACTTCGCTGGGTAAGTCGATCGCTAATGCGACGGGACGTAAATTCGTGCGGCTCGCTCTCGGCGGTGTGCATGACGAAGCGGAAATTCGCGGCCATCGCCGCACATATATCGGGTCGATGCCGGGACAGATCATTCAGCTGATGAAGCGTGCCGGAACGACGAACCCCGTTATTTTACTCGACGAAGTTGATAAGCTTGGGCGTGACTATCGCGGCGACCCGTCGGCGGCTCTGCTTGAGGTGCTCGATCCGGAGCAGAACGGCACGTTTCGCGACCACTATTTGGACGTCGATTACGACCTCTCGAATGTATTTTTTATTGCGACGGCAAACGTGCTTCACACGATCCCGCCGGCGTTGCAGGACAGGCTTGAGATATTGAGTTTGTCGGGCTACACCGAACGCGAAAAGCTCGAGATCGCCAAACAGCATCTCATCGTCAAGCAGTGCGAAAACAGTGGTATTGACGCCGAAAAAGTTAGTTTTACTGACGACGGTATCCTCGAGATCATCCGCCATTACACGCGCGAAGCAGGCGTCCGTAATCTCGAACGCGAGATCGGTTCGTGCCTGCGTAAGATCGCGAGGAAGTTCGTTGCGTCGGACTCGAAAGAAGATTTTCGCGTCTCTGTCGATGCCGAAAAGGTCCAGGAACTGCTCGGCGTGATCCGCTATCGCAAACAGGACATCGCCCGCAAGAGCGAGATCGGACTAGTAAACGGGCTTGCATGGACAGAGGTCGGCGGCGACGTTTTGCAGGTCGAATGCACGCTCGTCAAAGGTAAAGGCGAGGTGACGCTCACCGGAAAGCTTGGTGAAGTGATGCAGGAATCGGCTAAAGCGGCATTGACGTGTGTTCGCACGCGTGCCGAGGAACTTGGAATCGATCCGGCTGATTTCCGCGAGAAAGACCTTCACATTCACGTGCCTGAGGGAGCGATCCCGAAAGACGGCCCAAGTGCAGGTATCACGCTCGCTACAGCGATGGTGTCGGCTTTGACAGGAAAACCTGCTCGTCACGATGTGGCTATGACAGGCGAGATCACGCTTCGCGGCAAGGTTTTGCCGATCGGCGGTATCAAAGAAAAGCTACTTGCAGCGCATCGATTCGGGCTGCGAACAATTATCTTGTCGAAGGAAAATGAAAAAGACCTCGTCGATATTCCCGAAGAGGTGCGTGACGATCTGACGATCCACGCCGTCGAGATGATCGACGAAGTGCTACACTTTGCATTGGAACCGGCACCGGAAACTGTAGATCTTGCGACACCGCAAATATGGAATCCTGACGCAAGCGTCAATGATATTGCGTCGGTTATTGAATAAATGCTTATAAATAAAGAAACATCAGCCGAGTTGATAATGAAGCTTTACGATCTTCGCCGCGAGGAAAAGATGCGTGAGGCAAGGGCGTGGATCATATCGTTTTTCCCCGAGAGTGCCGAGGATGTTGTTAAAGCGATGATCGACCCCGACACCAGTGCTAAACTCCGAATGGTCACGACCTATTGGGATATGGCGGCTGGTTTTGTGACCCAGGGAGCGATAGACGAAGAAATGTTTCTCGATTCGGCAAATGAATGCTGGATAGTGTTTTCTAAGATACAGCCTCACATTGCCGGCGTGCGTCAAGTACTTGAAAATCCGAAATTTCTAGCGAATATGGAAACTTTGATAATGCGTCAGCCCAATGCGCTTGAGACGCTAGCCGCCCGCCGCGAATCGATGAAACGCTGGATGGCGGCCCGCGCTGATATGGCGAAAGGCACTTAAGTCTGAGTTTCGAGTTTTTGGTTTCGGAAAGTTAAACTTTTAACTAATTTGGAACTTGGAACGATAAACTAAAAACTCATGAAAGTTACCTCCGCTGAATTTGTTAAAAGTGCCTTTGAAATGGCACATTGGACGGTCGATGGCCGTCCTGAGATCGCTTTTCTAGGACGCTCGAATGTAGGGAAGTCATCGCTTATCAATTCGCTGCTGCTACGAAAAGGGCTTGCGAGGACATCAAACACCCCCGGACGAACGCAGAGCATTAATTTTTTCCTGATAAACGACATTTTTTACTTTACCGATCTGCCGGGTTACGGTTATGCCCGGGTTTCAAAAGTAATGCGAGCGGATTGGGGAAAGATGGCCGAAGAGTATTTGTCAGAAAGACAAGAACTTGCTTTGTGCATTCAACTTATCGATTCTCGGCACAAGCCGACATCGCTTGATATGCAGCTCAACGAATGGCTGGTCCATCACGGAAAACCGCACATCGTTGCCGCGACAAAAACCGATAAACTTTCAAATAATGAGTTACAAAAGACTCTGAAGGAAACTCGGAAAATCCTGTCAAATGCCAAAATCGTGGCGTATTCGGCTAATACTGGTAAGGGACGTGACGAGCTGTGGGGAGAAATTAACTCGGCGATCGATAATTTT
>JAYVOS010000052.1:0-9600 GCA_043757775.1 Chloracidobacterium sp.
TCCTTTGCGTCTTTGCGTTAAGCATCTTTTCTTACTCGCAGGGATTGCCGGTCGCCGCGCCGCATACGGTCGGGTTGAAGGCGGCTAAGCTGAATCAGATCGATGCGCTGGTTGCTGAGGCAATCAAAGATAAAAAGCTGCCCGGTGCGGTCGTGCTTATTGGTCACAAAGGCAAGATCGTTTTTCGCAAGGCTTACGGCAATCGTTCGATTGTGCCGACGGTTGAGCCGATGACGGTAGATACAATATTTGACCTCGCATCGCTTACAAAGGTCGTCGCAACGACAACATCGATTATGATCCTTGTCGAGCAGGGAAAACTGCGCCTGAGCGACACCATCGGTAAATTCATCCCCGACATCGACGACGAGAATGTCAAAAAAATCACGATTCAACAATTGCTGACTCATGTCTCAGGTTTCGCCCCCGATTTCGACCTAAAAGAAAAATGGACCGGCCGTGACGGAATGCTCGCCGCTCTGAAAAAGGAAAAGCTGCGAACGCCGCCGGGGACGAAGTTTGTTTATTCGGATATTGGGTTTATTGTGCTGGGGGAGACTGTAACGCGTTTAGGAACCGATCGATCTTGTGACACCTTATTGCCAGTCCCGAAGTCACTACAGTGCGACCAGTTATTTTCAACGAGGGAAATCTTTCAACCGCTTGGAACGTCTGACTCGAAGTTCCTCAGCTGGGCTTGGAGTCAAGCGGCGCCAATGTTGGACAACCACATCGCGGTTTTGAAGAGGATTGCTCCTACAGAGAACATTAGAGGCCAGAGCAGTTACCTTGGCTCCACGTTCGAGGGGGACGCGAAAGATGGGAATGCAATTTTGCGTGGAGCTGTACACGATCCCACTGCCTACCGAATGGGCGGTGTCGCAGGTCACGCCGGATTATTTTCAACTGCGGACGATCTCTCGCGGTTTTGTCAGATGTTGTTGAATGGCGGAACTCTTGACGGCAAGCGGGTGATGTCGGCACAGACGGTTGCTTTAATGACGCGACCGGTTGTTGTGAGCGAAGACGGCTCCACTCGCGGGCTTGGGTGGGATATTAATACTTCGTTCTCGTCGAATCGCGGTGAGCTTTTTCCCCTGGGGTCGTTTGGGCATACAGGATTTACTGGCACAAGCATTTGGATAGACCGCGTCTCGCAGACGTTTGTCGTGTTTCTCTCAAACCGCGTTCACCCCGACGGCAAAGGCGATGTCACACCCCTACGTGCAAAGATCGCGACGGTCGTTGCTTCAGCGATCGAGGACACGCCGATCGAGGCGTTTCGGCTAGCGGAGAGCACGTATCAATCGCAGGTGGCGGCACAGCTTCCAGCTTTTCTCGAAAGAAAAAAACAGCTATCAGCTATCAGCTCCCAGCCGTCAGCTAATCCTAAAAACGAGACGGTCATGAACGGCATTGACATTCTCGAACGCGATAAATTCAAGCAGCTTGACGGGATGAAGATCGGGCTTGTGACCAATCACACAGGGCGTGATCTGGCAGGAAAGCAGACCATCGACATTCTGAAAGAAGCTCCGAATGTGAAACTCATATCGCTGTTTTCCCCTGAGCATGGGATTCGCGGGCTGGCGGATGAGAAGGTTGGTGACTCGACGGATGAAAAAACCGGTCTGCCGGTATATTCGCTTTACGGCGAGACGCGGCGGCCAAAGCCGGAGCAGTTAAAAGACCTCGACGGCATCGTTTATGACATTCAGGATATCGGGACGCGTTTTTATACCTATACCGCGACGCTCAAAAATGTTATGGAGGAGGCGGCCAAGTTGGGTAAGCCCGTATTTATTCTCGACCGTCCAAACCCGATCGGCGGCAACGCCACGGAAGGCCCGCTTGCGGACGAAGATAAGCTTTCATTTATCGCAGCACACACGACGCCGGTCCGTTATGGCCTGACAATTGGCGAACTCGGAACGATGATGAACGCCGAGCGAAAGATCGGGGCGGACGTTCGTGTAATAAAAATGGACGGCTGGTCGCGGTCAATGTGGTTTGACGAGACGGGGCATACCTGGATAAACCCGAGCCCGAATATGCGTTCGCTGACCGAGGCGACACTTTACCCCGGAATCGGATTGCTGGAGACGACGAACGTCAGTGTCGGACGCGGTACCGACACGCCGTTTGAGGTTGTCGGTGCTCCGTGGATCGATGGCCGCAAGCTCGCGTCGTATCTAAATGACCGAGCTATCAGCGGCGCGCGGTTTGTGCCGGTCACGTTCAAGCCAAATGCGTCGGTGTTCAAGGATGAACAAGTGAATGGCGTGAACATTATTATCACTAACCGTGACGCGTTCAATTCGGTCGGCACCGGCATTGAGATCGCGACCGCTCTGCACAAACTTTATCAAACGGATTGGCAGGTTGATAAGTATTTGAGATTACTTGTAAATCAGGAAACTTTTGATCTTATAAAGCGAGGTGAGACGCCAGAAACCATCGGGAAATCGATTAATTCAAAAAATGATGAATTTTTAAAGCGTCGGGCATCATATTTGCTTTACAAATGAGTAGTTTAGAGTTATAAAAGTTTCAGAATTCACATTTTCCTAACAAAGCGTTTGAATACAACGATTTCACTAAAATTGTATATTTTTCGGCAACAGCTGCGATAACGAAAATTTGAATAAATCTCCATTAACGTAAATTATCCTTATGGATAATGGAAAAAAATTTAGACTAGATTTTACGGAAGGAAAGAAAATCATGACCAAAAAAATATTGATCTTGGGTGTGCTAGCCCTTATATTTTCGCTGAGCGGTATTTCATTCGCGCAGGAGACTACTGGCTCGATCGTTGGCACTGTAAGGGACGCTAACGGGGCGGGCGTGCCTAACGCGACCGTGAAGATAACAAATCCGTCACAGAATAATATTGTTGTTCGAACAGTGGTTACAAACGACGACGGCGAGTTTTCCGCCCCCAATTTGCCGACAACTACTTTTTCGGTAACTGTTGAGGCACCCAATTTTAAGAAATCGGTTAGTACCGATGTCAAGGTAGATGTTGGCCAGCGACGCTCAGTCGATATTATGCTGCAGGCCGGCCGAATAGATGAGACGGTGACCGTAGTGGCAGACCCCGTTGCCGTCGATCTAACCTCGGCAAAGAGCGCTACCGTTATCAACGGTGACCAAGTTCGTGAACTTTCGATCAACAATCGCAACTGGGTACAGCTTGTAACGCTTGCACCCGGAGTTTCGAATGACCTCAACGATTCCGTTTCAACTGGTACATCTGCTCCCGAAACTGGGGCGGTTAACATAATAGGAATATCCGTGAACGGAGCTCGATCCAGTCAAAACACTTTCACTGTGGACGGTGCGGATGTCACGGATCGCGGTTCAAATTTGACTATTCAGGCATATCCAAGCGTCGATTCGATCGGCGAATTTTCCGTGCTGCGTTCACTCTACCCAGCTGAGTCGGGCCGAAGCGGCGGTGGACAGATCAATGTCGTTACTCGTTCTGGGTCGTCGAAGTTTCACGGCAGCGCATTTGAATTTATCCGCAACGACGCTCTGAATGCCAACGATTTTATTTCAAATTCTAATCCCGCTCTTGCGACATCTCTTGGGCGCGAATGTCCGGAAGGCACCGTATTTCTTGCCAGCAGATCCGATTGTAAAGTTAGGCGGCGTCCTTTCCGCTATAATGATTTCGGTTGGACGCTAGGCGGACCGGTCTATTTTCTGAATTTCGGCGAGCATGATCCAAGTGATTCGTATTTCAGACGCTACGAGAAAACGTTTTTCTTCTTTTCGCAGGAATATCGTAAAGATAAGCGCGCCCCAATATTCACATCTTCTGTCCCGACTGGCACCTTGAAGCAGGGCATTTTTACAGTTCCGGTCTGCCTACAGGCTACCGGCACGACGTGTAACCTAATACTGCCGGCGAACACGCCGATCACCACGCTTCGGCCGATCAGCTCGGTAGCTCAGCAGTACATCAATTTCATTTACAACAAGCTGCCGGAGCCGGATAGTGCGACAACATTTTTATTAAATCGGCCCATTGAAAGTACGCTGGATTTTCGCCAAGAAGTAATTAAGATCGACCATAGCTTTACCGATAAATGGAATATGTACTATCGTTATCAGCGGGATAATATACCAACGATCGATGGAAATGCAATATTTTCATCCGGCTCAAGCCTGCCCGGTGTGTCGACACTCTCGACCAACTCACCAGGGCGAACACACACCTTTCAAACGACATATGTTGCGTCTTCAAATCTGATCTTTGAGGCCCGCTATGCCTATGGATACGGGGCTATTATCGACCATAATATCGGCACTTTGGCTTTGGCCAATTCGCCTATTAGTCCGACCTTAGCGTATCCGAAGACCGTTGACCGTGTTCCCTCGTTGGCGGGTACCGGATTTTCAAACCTTGTCGGTCAAGGTTCGTACGACAATTTTTCATATAAGAAAAATATGGGGGGTACTGTGACTTGGATCATGGGTAATCATACGACGAAGTATGGCGTGATATATTCGAGGTACCGCAAAAATGAAAATCAACTAGGCGGTAACAACGAAGGCTTGTTTGATGGCATAAATATACCAGGGACAACTGCTGCAACAATCACCGGATTTGCGACGAATCAGCAAAACTGGGCAAATTTTCTTCAGGGAACTAATGTCTCCTTTACGCAAGCGAGCTTTGATTATATTGGTGATTTTCGTCAGCAGGCTTTTGAGGCATTCGCCCAGGACGAGTGGAAGTTTCGCAGTAATATAACACTTTCCTTCGGCGTAAGATATTCCTATTTTGGCCCAACCTATGATAAAAATGGCCGGTTGAGTAATTTCGTTCCTGAATTATGGTCATCTGCAAACGCGCCTCAGGTGACGGGAGCGGGAAATCGTGTGGCCGGAACGGGAAACTTTTGCAATGGCATAATCATAAACTCCCAGAATACGGGTGTGTCTTTTCCAAACTGCACACCGACTGTGTCACCTTTTGGTAAATACGTAAACGAGGTTACCAAGAAAAACTTTGCCCCGAGAGTCGGGGTATCATGGGATCCTTTTAAGAAAGGTACAACTGCAGTACGTATGGGATACGGCATTTATCACGAACAGGTTCTGGCCGGCGCATTACAACAAAATATCGGAGCAAATGCGCCATATCAACAAACTTGTCAGGTTGTGGGTACGTCGCTCGATAATCCGGTGGGGCCTGGCGGCTGTCCGGTTATTGCATCCGCCGCGGCTTCAAGGGTCAGAGCATGGGATCCGCATTTGAAGACACCTTATATGCAGCAATGGTCGCTCGATGTGCAGCAGCAACTGACTAAAAAGACGATAATCACGGTAGGATATTACGGCTCAAAAGGTACACATTTGATCGGCGGTTATGAACTAAATCTTCTTAGGCCGGGCGACGCGATAGCGAGAGGTGCAACGGGCTGTGCCGTAGGAGCTTCGACGACGCCTACAGCTCCTTGCCAGCTTGCGGGAACGGCATTTTATTCGTCCGCAGCAACAGCTATTCTTGACCAGATCCGGCCGTATCGCGGATACCGGTCTATCCAGATGGTTCAGTCGCGTTACAACTCGAGCTACCATAGTATGCAGATTTCGGCCCAGCACCGCTTTACCAATGCTTCGCAGGTTAACCTGGCTTATACTTGGGCTAAAAATCTAACTGATGCTCAGAACGACCGTTCAACATCGCCGCAGAATATATATGATATAAGAACTGAAAAGGGGCGAGCAGCTCTCGACCGTCGCCAGATCTTGTCGATAAACTATATCTATGAGTTGCCTTTCTTCAAAGATCAAAAGGGCTTTACGGGTAAGCTCCTGGGCGGTTGGCAGGTGTCGGGAATCATAACTTACAACACTGGATTGCCATTTACTCCTCTGGTTTCAGCCTTTGATAAATCCGGAATTGGATCAATACCAACACTGACGGCGGGCACACGGCCGACCTTACTCTGTGATCCGAATGTCGGTGCTCCGCATACGAGATTTCAATGGTTTAATACGGCTTGTTTCCAGATCACGCCGGTATCCGGGTCGGCTGTTCCTGACAATAACATCGGCAGCGGTGGCAGGGGAATCGTAGTTGGTCCGCCTACAAAACGTGTGGACTTAACATTGGTTAAGAATATACGTTTTGGAGAAGGTATGAAGTTACAGCTTCGCGGTGAAGCATTTAATATATTCAACTTTGTTAATTTTAGAGGGTTAAATACTACTGTATGGACAACCGCTACCGCGCCGGTCAGCTTGGGCGGAAACGGTTCATCTGTCTTCGGCAGTATTTCAAGCGTGCGTGATCCAAGGGTCATTCAGCTGGCAGCAAAGTTTAGCTTCTAATCAAACTTATTTTAGACACTTGCCCGCGTTTCGATCATGGAACGTGGGCTTTTTTATTTGAAAGGGCTGCGAATTTGGCGGATAATTTGACTATGGACGAAATAATATTTCGAAATTCGAAAGTGGTTTTATCTGAATCTATGGCTGAGATAGATTCCATCTCGCTTGTGAATGGAAAGATCGGTGCTTTGCCCGTGAGTTATGGGAGAAGTTTGCGACACGGTGAGATGGCCTATGAGAGCGTAACTATTTTTCCCGGATTTATTGATATTCATATCCACGGAGCACTCGGGATAGATGTTAATACGGCTGATGCGGACGGGTTGATGCGGATCGCGGCGTTTCTGGCTCGCAATGGTGTGACGGCGTGGGTCCCGACGCTGGTGCCTGATTCGGATGAGAATTATCGTAGAGCTATCGACGCGATAGATGAACTGATGCTGCGGCAGGTAGATATGCCGGTCGCACAGGCGGTCGGGGTGCATTACGAAGGCGTATTTGCCAACGAACACATGTGCGGGGCGTTGCGGCCGGAATATTTCAAGAAGTGGAAAGTGGGTAGTGGACAGCTGCCGAAATTAGAACACGGTGTTCATATAACGACACTTGCGCCGGAAATCGAGGGCGGAATTGAGTTGATTGCGGAATTAGTAAAACAAGATTGGATTGTCTTTATCGGGCATACAAGAGCGGATAGCAAAACGCTTGATAAGGCATTTGCTGCCGGAGCCAAGCACATGACGCATTTCTATAATGCGATGACAGGTATTCACCATCGTGATCTTGGCGTTGCTGGGTGGGGATTGGCTAACAGGGAAGTCACATTCGACATTATCGCCGATGGTGTTCATGTTCATCCGCAAATGCTCGCGATGGCTTGTAGAGCAAAGTCGCCTAATAAAGTTTCACTTATCAGTGATTCGGTTGCTCCGACAGGGCTTGGTGATGGTGAGTATGAGCTGTGGGGCGAGAAAATATCTGTAATTGATGGACGAACGCAAAACGAACGCGGCAGCATTGCCGGGTCAGTTATTACAATGTACGATGCCGTAAAGCAAATGCTCTCGCTCGGGTTTACAAAGTCTGATGTCGCAAACATGGCATCACAAAATCCAGCTAAAGTGCTCGGTTTAGATGTTGAGCGAGGGTCGATCGAGGTCGGCAAGCGAGCGGATCTCGTTGTCATTGATGCTGATGGAAGGATCGAAATGACGATGATCGGTGGACAGATCGTCCAAAACTAACAACTGCTTACATCTAGACCTAGAGCTCATTCTGAGTGCGAATGTATCCAAACTGCTAGGTTGTGTAAAGAATTGTAAAAGGCACCCGCTGATGGCTTTTTTGGCGTAGAATACGATTTGTATGGATAAGATACTCATCATCGACGATGACGAAGAATTATGCGAACTCGTGTCCGAATACCTCGGTGTCGAGGGCTTTCAGGTCGAATCGGTCAATGACGGCGAGACGGGTTTGAAACGGGCCTTATCGGGTGAATATGACATGGCAATCCTTGATGTCATGCTGCCAAAAATGAACGGCTTTGACGTTTTGCGTAACCTGCGCGAAGAGTCAAAACTGCCGGTAATTATGCTCACCGCTCGTGGCGACGACATGGAACGCATAGTCGGGCTTGAGATCGGTGCAGACGATTATCTGCCGAAACCATTTAATCCGCGTGAGCTGGCAGCTAGATTGCGAGCGATAATGCGGCGTGCAACAACCGAAGCAGATGAAAATGCTGATGACGACAAGATCGAAGTGGACGGCGTGGAGGTCGTTGCTTCTGCAAGGACTGCGACCGTTGATGGAAATGACCTTAATCTCACATCCTTAGAATTTGAGCTTTTGCGTGAACTGTTGAAAGACGCAGGCAGGATCGTCAAAAAAGAGGATCTGAGCGAAAAGGTTCTTGAGCGAAAGCTGTCGCCTTTTGACCGGAGTCTGGATATGCATATCAGCAATTTGCGAAAAAAACTTGGCACTCGCCCGGATGATAGCGAGAGGATCAAAACGATCCGCTCGGTCGGATATATTTACACATTAGTATGAAGCTTTTTGTAAAGATCTTTTTGTGGTTTCTTGCGGCTGTCGCATTGATGGTTGGCGTGATTATTTTTATTACACGGACGTTTCAGACCGAGCCGATGGTTAGCCGTTTTCAGCGCTCGACCCGCAATCAGATGATGATCTACGGTGGAACCGCAACGCAGATCGTAAACGCCGAGGGTGAGCCAGGCTTAAGGTCATATTTGTCGCGGTTGCGTGATCTTGAGCCCCCTCGTGAGGTCGATCTTGTTGCGGCCGATGGTTCAATCTGGTTTGGTACAGATAGCGAAGTCGCTGATTCGAAAGATGTGATCGCCCAGTCTATTTCGAGCAATAATGCAGAGGCGGATTTTTCGTCGGATGACAAATCTATTGGTGCGGCTCCTGTAGCATTCCCGGACGGACGCAAATTTATATTGGTGCTGCAATGGGATCGACAGGCCCCGCCATCACTATTCTGGGGTTCGACACCAGGCTATGTCCGGCTCGGTGGTATATTGTTGACTGCTGTCGTGCTTTGCTATCTATTAGCACTCTACCTAACCTCGCCTGTTAGGAAGTTACGTGAGGCGACGCAAAAGCTCGCTGACGGTATGCTTAGTACGCGTGTTGCAGGACGGGTCGGCAAACGGCGTGACGAATTGAGCGGCCTTGCGCGTGATTTTGACGTTATGGCTGAGCGTATTGAAACGCTCGTCGTATCGCAGCAGCGGCTCAACAGCGACATATCGCACGAATTACGCTCGCCGCTTGCGCGTCTTAACGTCGCTCTTGAGATAGCCAAGCAAAGATCCACTCCCGAATCAGCACCTTTACTGGATCGCATAGAGACAGAATCACACCGACTTAATGAAATGATCTCGCGTCTGCTAATACTTGCCAAACTTGAAACTAACAGCGAGCTGGTCGAACCCGTAAGACTTGATCTAGCAGAGATAGTTCGAGATGTGGCCGAAGACGCTGATTTTGAAGCACAGGCGAAAGGGCGTTCGGTAAATATTTCCTCCAGCTATGACTGCACAGTGCTTGGCAGCGAAAATCTTTTGCGCAGTGCGATCGAAAATGTTTTGCGAAATGCGGTTCGCTACACTGCTGAGGGGACAGCGGTGGATGTCGCATTGACTTCGAATAACGGCAACGCCATTTTGCAAGTATCCGATCACGGCGGCGGCGTTCCTGAAAACGAACTCGCCAATC
>JAYVOS010000053.1:0-2593 GCA_043757775.1 Chloracidobacterium sp.
CCTTTGTGACGAAGTCGCGATCCTTCGCAATGGAAAACTTGCCGCGTCAGGAAATCTCGTCGATCTACTGGCAACTGATGATGCGTCGAAACGCTTAGAGATCAGTGTGCAATCGGTCACGGCGGACGCGATACGCGAACGCATTGAGTTTATTGCCGGTGCGACCATTGCGGCCAAGCCAAATGGTGCTAGTATTCAGATACTCGATGAAACTGACATCGATGCGGTGCTGGCGATCACTCGCGAAGCGGGCGGGCAGCTTATTTCTATCGAGCCTGTAAAACAATCGCTCGAGGAATTATTTGTCAGGGAGACGGCGGCGGAAGACGTGAGATCTGAGACGTGAGACATGAGATAGATATCTGCGAAAGGGGCGAGGTCAATATAATGGCGAGAACATTTATCAGCAAATTCATTTCCAACAATACTGCGTGGGTCGCTGTAATTGCGTTAGCGATATTGATGCTTGTGTTTGCGGGGCAGGTTGCGGCACAAAAGACAAAGCCCGCAGCGAAATCTAAGCCTACGGCTGCGAAAGCGACGCCTGCGGTTGCGACGGGCAACAAGTGTTCTGCGGAAAATGGGCTTACGACCGAAGAGGTTAATGAGATAGTTGCAATACACGCGTTTGACCGTGCGGCTTATGGAGTGTCCGCTCTAAAATGGGATTGCAAGCTTGCGAGCTACGCGCAGGAATGGGCGAATAAGTCGGTGTTTGCTCACAGAGACGATACGCCGTATGGCGAAAGCATCTTTGTCGGTTCGAATGGTGACGAGACAATTCGCGCGGCGTTGGACCGTTGGCTCGCGGAAAAGGTGTTTTGGACAAACAAAGCCGGCACGTGTACGGCGGGTAAGACCTGCACTCATTTTACGCAGATGGTCTGGAGCAAATCGCAAAAGGTCGGCTGCGGCATCAACCGCAACGCTACGGGAAAGTGGAAGGCCATTTTGGTCTGCAACTACGATCCCGAAGGAAATACGGGCGGCTCTGCATACTAACAGTAGCCGGTAGTCAGTAGTTAGTAGCCAGTAAAGAATTGGCGAGACGTATTTTTGATGAGATGGAAGGCTTTTGCAGAGTTGCGGGGGCCTTTTTTAGTGTGGTGGAGCGGGGTTAATGTTTGCCGAAAGCTCTTTATAGTTTGACGAGAGGCATTTACAGAATAGCGAAAGCCTTTTATTGTTTGACGAAAGTAAATTATCAATTGCCGATAGCTAAATATTGTTTGCCGAAGCCGTCATATTGTTTGCCGAAAGCTAATTACAACTTGCCGAAAGCAAAATATGAACGTGCGAAAGCGGAATATAGTTTAAACGAAGCTCGATATACTTTTGCCGAAGCTCAATATAGTTTGCACGAGCCGCTTTCGCGTAATGCGGCACGCCGCTAGAGATCTTCTTTACGGAATTTCAATTTGCTGACCTGTTTATTCTGCGGTGACGAGGCTCCCCACAGAGATTTTGCGTATGCTTTTGACAGAGACGCTAGGTCGCACAGGCCGCTCACGTCCGCATACAACACTTTGTTACGGTTGATACGCTGGCTGCTCTGCGAGGTAAGGTCGGCGACGACCTTATCAGTCGCATCTTTCAGGTCCTGAGAATATGTCTGAAGCGTCGCGATGGTAAGTTTTGCTTCGTTTGGAGCATACAGCGGGTCATTGCTGTAGGTTTCGATCAATCCATCGAAATGCTCGACACGCTGAATATAACTGGTCTGAGCCGCCGAATGTGTTACCGCAGCTTCGTTTGCAGGTGTAGCCGGATTATCCACTACGACCGACGTGGCGCGGACGCCGCGTATCTTTCGCAAAAAACCCTTAGCGTCATCAATGTTGTTTTCTGTCGCTCCGGTGGATTTGTAATAGTTTACCGATTCGCTGACAGTCGATGCGAGCGGTTTGTAAAGCGTCTCGCGGTTATTGGTAGATGTTTTTACGTCCGCGACCACCGCCGTAACATCATCCATCACCGTATTTGCATCGTTCAATTTATTAACGAGCTTACCCAGGCTGATATTCGCATTGCTCGGAGCATACGCCGCTCCCCACGAAGTGTAAATAGAGATAAGCTCCGCCAACGTCGCTACGTTTTTAGCGTGTCCCACTTCTGAAATAGGCATTATTTTCCCGGCGGAGTTTTAAGGGGCTATACCGAAAGCTAAAGAGATAACCGAACTACGATAATGCAGATCTGCCGCCGTTAAGTAATGGTCACGACGCTTGGGCTGAGAAAAACTCCGGCTTTATCAACAAAGCCCCGATATCATGTCTTTTCAGCAGACCCGGTATCTCAATAACTGTCAAATCGTTCACTTTTTGAACTACAGAATAATATTGCTAGTTGGGTTAGGATGTCAAGTATAAAAGTTAGTAGGCTAGGCGACCTCCGCTCGAGTCCTGGAGTTTTTTGTGACTGTTTTAGGCTTAGTGCCGCACGTGCAGAACATTTCCCAAAACTACGAAGTCAGTGAGGCGGCTTAAACCGTCTTTCCGCGTTTCGCGGCAAATAGCCACGCACCTTTAGGGCGTGGTTAGTTGTTAGGAATGTTAAAGGGCGTTTTAACGTCCTTATCGGCTCGGGCTTTAGC
>JAYVOS010000054.1:0-2586 GCA_043757775.1 Chloracidobacterium sp.
GCCTTGAGGGTGACCTCGCATCGTTCGATCCTTCCGCTTTGAAATGGGGAGAATTGCAACCGGGAACTAAGATCGGCGAAACCGTCGGCGTGTTTCCGAGAATTGATAAAACTAGAGTTATGAATGAGATAGCAGAAACAGTGGTCAGTGGTCAGTTGCCAGTTGTCAGTGAAGAGACAAAGAGTAAAGAAACGACCGACAACGGACAACCAACAACCGAAGACTTTATTACAATAGACGATTTTATCAAGGTCGATCTTCGCGTCGGCGAGGTGAAAGTTTGCGAACGTATTCCAAAAGCTGATAAATTGCTGCGGTTCGAGATCGATTTAGGCGAAGAAAAGCCTCGGCAGATACTCGCTGGGCTTGCGGAGTACTACCAACCCGCAACCCTCATCGGTCGCAAGGTCGTAGTCGTCGCCAACCTAAAACCCCGAATGATGCGCGGTCTCGAATCCCAAGGCATGATCTGCGCCGCCTCGCTCGAAGACAATTCCGGCTCAAAACCGGCACTCGCGGCTTTTCTTGAAGATGTGGAGATCGGTGCACGTCTGAAATGATCTTCGTAGATTCCCATTGCCACATTGACGGCGAGCAGTTTGACGAGGACCGGGACGCGGTTGTCGAGCGGGCGCGTGAGGCTGGCGTGTCGGCAATGCTCAATATCGGGACGGGCGATCCGCATTCGGATGATTTTCGGCGGGCGGTAGCGGTTGCTGAGAAATATTACAATGTTTACGCTTCGGTTGGCGTTCATCCACATGATGCGAAGCTCTATGATGATAAAGCAGAGCAGCATCTGATCGATCTCACAAAAAGCGAAAAAGTGATCGCGTGGGGCGAGATCGGGCTTGACTATTATTACGACCACAGCCCGCAGGACGTGCAGAGAGACGTTTTTGTGCGGCAGATACGAAAAGCGAAAGAGCTTGATCTGCCGATAATCATTCACAGCCGCAATGCTGATGATGAGACTGTAGAGATATTGACCGAGGAATGTTCATACGAAGGTTTTCGCGGAATAATGCACTGTTTTGGGGGGACGGCGGCGATGGCTGAGTCATTAATACAGATCGGATTTATGATCTCGTTTGCCGGGAATGTGACGTTCAAAAAGGCCGAAAATCTGCGTGATGCGGTTAGCGGCGTGCCGCTCGATAGGCTGCTGATAGAGACGGATTGTCCGTTCCTAACGCCGGTCCCATTTCGCGGCAAACGCAATGAACCAAGCTTTGTTGTTCACACGGCACAGTTTTTGGCAGATTTTTATGACGTTTCATTAGAAACCGTCGCGGAACAGACTACTCGCAACTTCCTGAACTTTTTCGAAATAAAATTAGCCACGAATTCACGAATGGGAACGCATAGCGATTAACTCGTATTATTCGTGCATTCGTGGCAAACTCTTTTTTATGGCTAAAGAAAATTCATTTGACATCGTTTCTAAGACAGATTACGCCGAGCTTACCAATGCTCTCAATCAGACTGAGAAAGAGATCTCGCAGCGGTTTGATTTTAAGGGCAGCAAAGCCGCCGCCGTGCTTAAGGGCAAAGACCTCGAACTTACTGCCGAGGACGACACACGGCTGCGTAATATGAATGACATTCTCCAGAGCAAGCTGGTCAAACGCGGCATCTCGCTCAAAGCGCTTGAGTATGAAAAGGTCGAGCCTGCGGCAGGCGGCACCGTTCGTCAGGCGGTCAAGATACAGCAGGGAATCCCGATCGATAAGGCAAAAGAGGTCGTCCGTTTTATCAAGGACGAAAAATTTAAGGTTCAAGCCTCGATCCAGGGTGAAACCGTCCGCGTCTCGGGCAAAGACCGCGACACGCTGCAGGACGTGATGGCAAAGCTTAAGGCCAATGATTTTGGGATCGATATGAAGTTTGACAATTACCGTAGCAACTGACCCCATGCAGATGTTCGCGACGAAAAAGAAAGAGCTTTTGCCTAGTTCGGCGGCACGGAAGATCTTTGATGTGATCAAAGCCGAATTGTCGCTTGTTGAATCCGAATTCGAGGAGCAGGCAGGCTCTAATATCCAGGTCATCAATTATCTGGGTGATTATCTACGAGCGTCTGGTGGCAAGCGAGTGAGGCCGGCTTTGTTGATACTTGCTAATTACTCGATCGGCGGTGCGGGAGCGTCTGAGAGTTCGATACGCATGGCGACGGTGATGGAGATGCTGCACACGGCGACGCTGGTTCACGACGATATTATTGACAACGCCGATACGCGCCGCAATCGGGCGAGTGTTAATGCGCGTTTCGGCAATCAATCGGCGGTTTTGATGGGCGATTGGCTTTATATGTCGGCTTTTGAAACTTCGCTCAAGGAAAGAAGTTTGGAAATTCTCGACATTTTGACGCGCCTGACGCGCAAAATGACCGAAGGCGAACTGATTCAACTGACGATGCTCGGACGTTCGGATATTTCGGAAACAGAATATTTCGACATATTACAGCGTAAAACCGCATTTTTATTTTCAGCGTGCTGCGAAATCGGCGCAATTCTCGGAAATGCTTCAACGGAACGGCAAACGGCTCTGCGCGAATACGGGATGAATCTCGGCATTGCTTTTCAA
>JAYVOS010000055.1:0-2578 GCA_043757775.1 Chloracidobacterium sp.
TTGCATCTTCAAAAAATCCATATCTCGTCCAACTGACCGACGACGATTACGGCAAATACAGAAAATCATGGAAACTGCCAAAGCTCAAATAACCTTGCAGCAGCTAGCCGTCGGCAGCAAACTCGTCGTGCGTTCTAAGCACGACTGGCGTTTTGCGTCTGTCTCTAGATCCGTCGAGGACAAGATCGTCCTCACGGTCTGCTCCCCATCCGGCAGGACATACCGCCTTCGCCGAGGCCTCGACGCTGCTATCACTTACGAAGGCTCGATACCTATCTTAACTTCCGATTTTCCCGAACACTGGCTCGACAATTTTAGCCCTTACGACATTCGTTGGTAAAATATACCACTACTAATGAAGAAATCAGAGAAAGACGAGAAATTTGCGGCCCATATGCAGGGTGTGCTCCAGCAGCATCAAACGATGCTCGGCGATAGCGTTCGAAACAAATTGCTGACCGGGGTAATCGAAAAGGTTGTCAATACTGACACTAACTTTCTGGATATCGGAGCAGGTTCGGGTGTTTGGGCGATACTCGCAGCAAAACTCGGTGCAAAACGCGTGGTCGCGGTCGAGGTGGAGGAATGCCTCATACCCGTAATTTATAAACACGCTCAGGAAAACGGTGTTGCAGACCGCATCGAGATCATTCACGGACGCTCGGACGACGTTAAGATACGAGGCAAATTTGATGTTATCGTAAGCGAACTCTTTGGCGTCGATGCATTTGGCCCGGCAACTGTTACGATGTTCAAAGACATTAGGGATCGTTTTCTCGCTCCGGGCGGCATACTCATACCGCAGAAATTATCTCTTTTTGCCGTGCCGGTAAGATTTGAAAAAAACACCTCTCGCGATGCAACATTGCCGATCAAAAGCGATTTCATCGCATCACTCGCAAAAAATTACACACAAAATATATCCCTAGCCGAACGTGAACGGCTCGAACAACTAGCCGAGCCGCAAAAACTCGTCGAGATCGAATTTGCAACTGTCGAAGAACCGCCGTCGCTTACCAACATGATCGCAACTTGGCAACTAAAAGACCTTTCCAATGCCAACGCCATCGCGACATTTCACACATCGACGTTCACAGATGATGTTACGATGAACTCTTTTGACTCGCAGAGCTGGGGTGTGAATGTTTACGAATTTGAACCGTTTGCGGCGAAAATTGGAGATTTACGATTTTCACTCACACTCGGCGCAGAAAATACTAATTGGACAATTAGCACCCCGAACGCTCCCGAGATCAGACCTCAAAGCTATGCCCCCGTCTTTGCGTTTACCCGCATTCGAATGACCCAACAGATGACGCCTCACAAAAAATTTAAGTCTCCAAAAAAGAAATAATTTGCCCTATTCACACGCCTCTTTGTCCGCCAAATCCGTATTTGGTAAAATATAATTTTGCGTATACGACCGGATTTACTTCTATGCAGGCTGCGAAACAAAAAGAAGAACAAATCGAGGTTCGCGGCGCGCGCACGCACAATCTCAAAAACATCGACGTTTCACTGCCGGTCAATAAATTGACGGTTATTACCGGTGTGTCGGGTTCGGGCAAATCTTCACTCGCATTCGACACCCTCTACGCTGAGGGCCAACGCCGCTATGTCGAGTCTCTGTCTGCCTACGCCCGTCAGTTCCTTGAACGAATGGACAAACCTGATGTCGATGAGATCATAGGTATTGCACCGGCGATCGCAATACGGCAAAAGAATTCGACTAAAAACCCTCGCTCGACCGTCGCGACACAGACCGAGATATACGATTACCTTAGGCTCCTCTTTGCTCGTGCTGGAACTACCATTTGTCATGTGTGCGGCCGTGAAGTTAAAAAAGACTCGCCCGAATCCGCTGCCGACGAAATCCTCAGCGAGCTAGTCAAAGGCACAAGATTCTACGTTCTATTTCCGATCCAAGACGAAGTTTCTCGAGAAATGGTCCGCACAGCAAAAAAGCCAAAGGCGAGCCGGACAACAAAATCTGCTGATCTGAGCACAACAGCGTTTTTGATCTCGCTGTTACAACAGGGCTTCTCACGTCTATATCGCGACGGCGAAATGCTCGAACTAAGCAAGCCCGAGGATTATCCATTCGATGATTTTGATAACACTTATGTCCTTATCGACCGTTTGGCGGCGGCCTCGGATATTCGACAGCGGCTGGTAGATTCGCTCGAAATATGTTTTCGCGAAGGTCACGCCGCCATCGTAGAGCAGGCTTTCCAGCCTGCTTCGACCGGCAAACAGGCTAGAAAGCCTGTCGTACTTAGATTCTCAGACAATTTCGTTTGCAAATACGATGGCACACGTTACGAGGAGCCGGAACCGCATCTATTCAGTTTCAACTCTCCGTTTGGAGCATGCCCAACGTGTCAGGGTTTTGGCAATACTATCGGCGTCGACTACGGTCTGGTGATCCCCAATCCGCTGTTGTCATTGCAAGACGGAGCCATCGAACCTTTTTCTCGTCCCACTAACGCCTGGGCACAAAAAGAACTTGCGAAATACTCTGCTTCGGCAAATATCGACATGAAAGTGCCGTTTGCCGATCTGCCTGATTTTCAGCAAA
>JAYVOS010000056.1:0-2577 GCA_043757775.1 Chloracidobacterium sp.
AATGAAAAATTTCTATTTCGATAACCCAGAAAAACTTGCCGAGTGGAAAACTGCAAGACACGTCAAACGTGCCGCGCAAGCGGACGATCCGCCGACACCGTAACTCACGCGTAAACGCGTACCTCTAAACGGAGAAAGGCCGCGAACATTATGCTCGCGGCCTTTATTCTTTTT
Source organism: Chloracidobacterium sp. (assembly GCA_043757775.1). Taxonomy (GTDB): domain Bacteria; phylum Acidobacteriota; class Blastocatellia; order Pyrinomonadales; family Pyrinomonadaceae; genus OLB17. Next base: position 175 of record JAYVOS010000056.1, read on the forward strand.
ACTATTTTCTATTCGCCGCCTACGGCATTATTATCTCAGTTCGCGTTGCGGAGGCATAAGCCGCGGGCTTGCCGTCTTTGGAGATCAATGTGACCTGCTTGCAGCCCTTTTCTTGAGCAGCTTTTAGCACGACCTGCAAGAATTCTTCACGCTTGTCTTTCGGCAAATTATCCCACGTTGGCAGCATCTGCCCGTAAAATGTTTCACCGCTGATCTTTGCAGTTTTGATATATTGCTTAAGAACAGTATTTTCAACCGCGATTACGGCTACCCCGTGGATCGAGACACTGTCAGTTACAACATAATTACCCCACACATACAGTCCGAGTGATGCTAGCACAAGCAAGATACCAATGCCGAGAAACCATGGGTTTACCGAAAATGCGTTCTTTAATAAGCTTGAAACAAACGGGATACCAAGTTTGTTTAATTTCGAAGCAGGCTTTGCTTCAACTATTTCGACAGGAGGTAATTTCTTATCAAGTTCATATTGAAATTGTTGCGGCTTCGGTAGTTCTTCATCGACATGCTTGGAAAGTTCGCGAAGCAGATCGACAAACTGAAGTGATTGACCTGTAGCCTGCGACACTGTCTGATCGTCAAGGTCGCCGTATTTGGTATGAAGGCTTGCGGCATCCATTTTTCGTCGTTCCAGATCGATCAGATCTACGTAGGCATTACCTATCCGGATATTACATTCGATAGCGGCTGCGGTAACTCGCGGGGCATAAAACAGCTCGCTGATGCTCTCTTTGAACATCCTCAAGCGGCTAAAGAAATCGCTTTCGATCAACTGGTCGAACGACGAGGCTCCTTCGGCTTCGATTGACAGATCTTCAAAACTGAGGGCAGTTAGCATCACCTTAGAATCGTCATCTTCTGCCGAATATAGCGATATGCTCGACCAATCGCTGTAAAGCGTATTGATGTGGTTAAGCATTTCATCGCGGGTGAATAGACAAACTCTTTTTTCTTGGTTAACAGAACGTGAGAACAGACGCGTGATTATGAAATCAAACTTAGAACGGACCGACTCCGAATACGGCAAATTCCGATAAAACCTCCCAAGTGCCAACATAGCCTGTGAACTCAGTGCCGGACGTGAGTTCTCACAATATTGGCGAAGACTGGGAACATGCATATTACGGTCACGTGCAGCAAGAGCAGTGCACCAGGATTCGGTTTCCTGCATCAGCGTAAATTCAGCGGTTGCGTGAGCCTCAGAATTTATCTCTTGATCAACATGCAAAAATGTATGAAGAGCTTTTTTGGCGTTAAAATCGTCGAACGGCTTGGGCACGACCTTCATATACTCGCGCTCGATGCCGGTGATGACATGCTCGACCATCTGAAGACTCGAAACCTCAGCCATAGCACGCTTTTTAAAGAATTCTTTGCCCGTAACTGGCCGCATGCTCGGAGGCTGGACCTCTTCGTCCGGAGTAACATCATCTGCAACATTTTCAGTCATTACGACCGTCTCAGCAACAGTTTCGTGAATGCTCATGTCTTCTTCGTCGGCAGACTCGACACCGTTGGGTTCGAGCCCGGAGTGATTTTCGACCGTTTCATCGTAATATCGACCGGAGACAGCCTCTGACATATTTTCGTGGGCTTGATCATTCTCAACTTCGGTAGCGAGCGATTCCGCACTTTCATTTTCCGGCAGGTCATAACTCACGTTAGGCACAGCGGTTTCGTCGAGATGATAGTTACACTCGTCATGCAATTGAACAGCAGATGTTGCGTCAGGCATTTCAAGCAGGTTCTCGTTTTGCAATTCTAGAACGAGATCTTCGAAGACATTCATGGTTGGCACCTAATTCCTTTCGGGGCTGGAAAGATCGTGGGGTGTTAGCAGGAAACCGCTAAGGCAAGATCTGTTTGATCTCGCCGCTTTCCGTCAGTTCGTACACATACGTGACACCTTCACCGGATATATTGCGTGTCGCGGTGATCGTATAGCCATTTCTCAACTCGCCGTCGGTTGGGCTGGATGGCGACATCGCCAAGACAAATTTGCCCCGATTCAGTTGATTGGGCAACGCACCGGTACTTCCGATGCTGCTCGAGAGTAAATTGTTGACTTCGGCAAGGCGTCCAAACCGGTTATTCTGTGAATAATAATTGACCTGAGTTGATGCGATCGATCTCATCGTCGCAAATGTGTTGCCATTTTCAGCAGCACGAAGTCCTTTCTGCAAAGCCGGCACAGCCAAAGCAGCAATTACACCAACGATCACAACCACTAACATCAATTCGATCAGAGAAAATCCAAGTTCGCTTTTTTTCTTCATATTTTGCACCTCACAATTCCGCACAAAGTAATAATAAGTGACAGTTTTTGGCACTTAAAATTTGACAAGATACGGCATTTTCAATCCATCTTTACTCAAACAATGC
>JAYVOS010000057.1:0-9486 GCA_043757775.1 Chloracidobacterium sp.
GTGAAAGTGCTGCTGGATCAGAATCCGGCTAGCGGAAACGTTCGGGTGACGAATGTTTTTTAGGAAGATTTAGCCACGAATGGACACGAATAACACGAATTAGATCCATTGATCCTAATTTCTTTCGTGTATTTTATGGGCTAGATGGGTTGGCAAGCGATGCAAGGGAAGTTTGGTGAATAAGTCAACGCTGCCCACGCAACAGTATTCCGAATGCGGAATGTGGATCGCGGAATGCGGAATAAAGAAAATTCCGCACTCCACGTTTCGCACTCCGCATTTAGGAGAGCCTGGAACCTTGTGCGTTTGCTGTGGATTTGAACCAATCTGCGATGGGCAGAAAAGGAGTAGTAATGAAAGTTTTAGCAGTTTTTAGTTTTATTTTATTGTTGAGTGTCGGGATTTTGGCACAGCAAACGGCTACAGTTTCCGGGAGTCTTAAGGGAGCCGGACGTGTTTTTGAATATCAGACGGTGAAGCTCGTTGCAAACGGTATTTTGTTTGAGACAAAGACCGATGCTGACGGTAATTACAAATTTGAAAATGTCGCAGATGGGCGGTATTTGCTGGTCTATGCGGACAGAAAAGCGAGCGTCGAGGTCAAAAGCGGACAAGTTACGATGGCCGAACTTGCAGAGGTTGTAACGGTTGCGGCGGGCGAGAGTCAGACGGTCGAGCAGGTTTCTAAGACGGTCGATGTTATTGACGTTCAGCAAATGCGGGATCGGGCGGATTTTTCTTTGGCGGAATCTTTGCGGATGATACCGGGATTTCGTGTGGCTCAGTCGGGCGGATTTGGAAAGCTTGCGACGATCAAGACGCGAGGGCTCCGCAATCAGGATACGGCGTTGTTGCTGGACGGGATACGGTTTCGCGATGTGACTGCGATCACGGGGGATGCTTCGGCGTTTATCAGCGATTTTACTCTAACGAGCGTTAGTAGCGTCGAAGTTTTGCGCGGCTCGGGGTCTTCGCTTTACGGCACAAATGCTGTGGGTGGCGTGATCGACTTTAAGACGCCGGAGGCTAGATCGGGAACGCACGGGCAGGTCGGCGGAACGTTTGGCGGGCTTGGTTTGGGGCGTTTTCGCGGCAATGTTTCGCACGGCACGAGCGACGGCAAATTCGGTATTGGAGCGGGCCTTTCGAGGACTGTCTATACAAAAGGCGTTGATGGAGATGATGCGGCTCATAATACTAATTTTCAAACGCGGCTCGATGCAAATCCGTGGGGAAAGACAAGTATTTCGGGACGTATATTTTGGTCGGATGCTAATGTGCGTTTGAATTCGAGTCCGGACACTAAAGGAACTTTGTCCGCGACAAATAAAACGATCATCAATGCTCAGCAGGGGGTGAATTTTGTATTTGACGCAAATGATCCGGACAATATGCAAAAGTCGTGTTTCTTTGATGGACAGATCGTCGTCAATCAGGTCGTTAACAGCAAATTCCTCATCAGTGGATATTATCAGGGACTGCAGACAAAGCGAACGAATGACAACGGCGTGTTGGGAGTCGGGTTTCAGAGTGCTTCGACAAGTGTCTATGACGGCACTGTGAATACGGGACATGTCCATTTTAACTGGACGCCGACGCGTGAAAATACTCTGACGGCAGGTTATGAATTTGAGAGTGAGCGTTTTGGCAATGACGGTAAGACGCCGTCGGGAACCGGTAACTTTTTTGTAAAAGCCGGACAAAAGAGCAATACGTTTTATGTCCAAGACCTTGTTTCGCTGCTTGGAGGTGATCTACAGCTTGCTGGCGGAATGCGTGTTCAGCGTTACGGACTTGATCGCCCTGCTTTTAGCGTGACCAACGCGCCTTATAATAATTTGACGCTGACCAATCCGCCGACAGCTTATACGTTTGACGGTTCGGCGGCGTATTTTGTGCGAAAAAGCGGCACCAAATTTCGTGCACACGTCGGCAACGGCTATCGCGTGCCGTCGCTATACGAGAGGTTTGGATCGTTCTTTTCGTCCTTTTCAGGCAGCTTTACCGCGATCGGTGATCCATTTTTAAAACCGGAAAAGACAATGGCGTTTGACGCAGGTATCGAGCAAAATGCGGCGAAAGACCGCGTCCGGTTTTCGGCGACGTATTTTTACACACAGCTCAGGGACATCATCGGTTATGCAAATACGGCGGCGAGTATCGGGACGACCACGAGGCCGTTTGGCGGGTATGTAAACCAAAAAGGCGGCACCGCTCGCGGGGTCGAATTTAGTGTTAAGGCGAGACCGACGACCTCGACAGACCTGTTTGCGTCATACACATTTACCAACAGCGACCAGCGGACACCGCAGCTTGCTGGCAGCAATGTTTACAAGACGCTGGGTGTGCCGGATCATCAGTTTACGTTGGTCGTGACACAGCGGATAAAGCGTGCGTGGGTCAATTTTGATTTTCTCGCGACGAGCGATTATCTGGGATCAATATTCAGCAACACCTTTTTCACGAGCCGACTCTACCGATTTCATGGCAATCGCAAAGGCGACCTGACGGGTGGATATACGTTTGGCTTTACAAAGGAAAAGATGACCCTGAGGCTATACGGTACAGTCGAAAATGTTTTCAATCAGGAGTATTACGAAAACGGTTTTCGGACGGCTAAGGCGACCGGTAGGGTTGGCCTGAGCTTTGGGTTTTAATTGATCGCCCGCGAAATACGCGAAAAGACGCGAAAAGAAAAGATATTTTGCCACAGATAAGCACGGATGGACGCGGATAAGATGTTAGGCGGTCTGTTTCTATCATGATCAGTGTTCATCTGATCTATCTGGGGTTTCATTTCTTTATTTCATGCTTTTCGCGTATTTCGCGGGCAATTTTTTTTTAGTTTTCGCATCTGATATCGTGGTAAAATCGGGGTATCCGGTGAGGCTTACGATATGAAGATGCGATTCTTTTTTGTGGTTTCTGTTATTTTGGCGGCGTCGATAGCGGCGGCGGCACAGGTTAAGACGGTCACGAATTCCGATCTTATTAAATATAGACTAGAGCGGGTCATGGCTGAGAAAGAGCTGCGTGAAAATTTCGCAAAGCTCGGATTTTCCTCGCCTGCGGAGCTTGCACGGCGCAATGCTGAGTCGGCAAAAGAAACCCAGGAACTGTCAACGAAGCTTCGTTCGGAACGTCTTATAAGGGAGCAGGCTGCTGCCGAGATCGAGCGGCAACGTGCCGAGCAGGCGAGATACGCGGCCTACATCAAGACGCAGACATACAGCCGTCCGGTGGAGTATAATTATTGGAATTACTCGGGTTATGGCTACGGTTATGGTTATGATTATGGTTACGGCTGGCCCGTTCGGCCGCCACGTGCAAATGGCATCACTTGGCGGGCTGACGGCAGCGGTGTTGTGTATGAGCCGGGCGGACGGTCGAGTAATATATGGACTCCGGTGATCGGGCCGGGCCGTCGATGGTGAGTAAAGTTGATATGAAACAGGGTTGGGAAGCGGTTATTGGGATGGAGATCCACGCGCAGCTCGCGACGGGGACGAAGATCTTTTGCGGGTGTGCGGTCGAGACTGGCGGCGAGCCCAATTCGAATACGTGTCCGGTGTGTCTGGGTTTGCCTGGAGCCTTGCCGGTGCTGAACAGACGCGTGATCGAGCTTGGAGCGAGAGCGGCTTTGTCGTTGGGCCTCGAGGTGCAGGAAACGTCTATCTTCGCGCGAAAGAACTACTTCTATCCTGATCTGCCGAAAGGTTATCAGATCTCGCAATACGACAAGCCGTTTTCGGCGAATGGACATTTAACGATAATGACCGCTGAGCGTGACGAGTCCGGCCACGCCGTTGAATGGAAGCCGATGACGATCCATATTCAGCGGATGCATTTGGAAGAAGACGCCGGGAAAAATGTCCACGAAGGGCTGCCGGAGACAGATAAATACTCGTATGTAGATCTCAACCGTGCTGGGACGCCGCTTGGCGAGATCGTGACATCGCCAGACTTTCGCACGTCTTGGCAAGCGTATGATTACGTCAATCACATCCGACGAGTGCTGCAATGGGTCGGAGCGAGCGATGCCGACATGGAGAAAGGGAACTTGCGTTGTGAGGCAAATGTTTCGGTGCGCAAGGTCGGCGAAACTGAATTTAGAAACAAGGTCGAGCTGAAAAATCTCAACTCTGTAAGGTTTATGCAAAAGGCGATCGAATACGAGATTGAACGCCAGATCGAGGCGCACGAAAGCGGCGAAGAGGTGAATCAGGAATCGCGTCTGTGGGACGAGAAAAATAATCAGACGCGTTTTATGCGTTCGAAAGAGGACGCTCACGATTACCGTTATTTTCCCGAGCCTGACCTGCAGCCACTAGAGGTCACGGCCGAATTTATCGAACGCGTAAAACGCGAGATGCCTGAGCTGCCGGACACAATGCGCGACCGTTTTATGAGTGTTTATGGGCTGAATTATGCGGACGCTTCGCAGCTTGTGGCGGCACGCGATCTGGCTGAATATTTTGAGACGACCACGAGATTTACGACCAATCCGAAACTTTCGGCAAACTGGATATTAGGTGAGCTGACACGAGAATTGAATAATTCGGGCAAGAACGTCACCGAAAGTGAGGTCACAGCGGAGGATCTCGCGGAGCTGTTAAAGACCATTGATGCAGGCTCGATCAACAATAATCAAGGCAAAGAGGTGTTGGTCGAAATGTTTGCCACGGGCAAAACCGCACCGGAGGTTATTAAAGAAAAAGGATTCGAGCAGGTTTCGGACACAGTCGCTATCGAAAAAATTGTTGATGAGGTCATCGCCGCAAATCAGGCAAATGTTGACGCATATCGCGGCGGCAACGATAAGCTGTTTGGATTTTTTGTCGGTCAGGTAATGAAAGCGTCGCAGGGCAAGGCTAATCCTAAAGTTGTTAACGATATTTTGAAAGAGAAATTATGAGTCTAAACGACAAGGTAGCAGTAGTGACGGGCGGGACAAAAGGAATCGGATATGCAATCGCAGAGAGTTTGGTGAAAGCCGGTGCGAAGGTTTTTGTTTGCTCGCGGACGCGTGAGGATGTCGAGCAGGCTGTGGCGAAATTGTCGGAGATCGGCGATGCTGCCGGAAAGTTGTGCGACGTGCGTGCCGAAGAACAGGTAAAGGCGGTACTGGAAAGCTGCGAGAAGCGTTTTGGCGGGGTCGACATTTTGGTTAACAATGCCGGAATGGGAATTTTCGGTAAGACTGTCGAAGAACTGTCCGGTGATGAATTTCGGCAGACGCTCGAGACAAATCTGTTTAGTGTTTTTTACGCTTGTCACTACGCTGTGCCCATGATGAAAAAGCGCGGTGGCGGTTATATTTTTAATATTTCTTCGCTAGCCGGACAGAATGCGCATCCGAAAATGGCCGCATACAATGCTTCGAAATTCGGGCTAAACGGATTTTCCGAAGCTCTGATGCAAGAGGTCCGCCAAGACGATATTAAGGTCAGCTACATTTGTCCGGGCAGCGTAAATACTTATTTCGGCGGTGACGAGCCGACTGACGCCAAGTCATGGCAGTTGCAGCCAGATGATATTGCTCAGGTTGTAATGGATCTGCTTGCGATGAACGCGGGAGCTTTGCCAAGCAAGGTCGAGATCAGGCCGAGTCGTCCGCCTAAGGCCTAGGCTGCGGCTGCATTGGCGAGAATTCCACAAAGTTTTTCGAGATCGGAAACGCTGAAAGGCTTAACCAAATAATCTGAAGCCCCAAGACCGAATGCCTTTTCGCGGTAAGCGTCCGTGTCGAGTGAGGTTACCATAATGACCGGGATATGGCCGAAATTATCATCGGTTTTGAGGTATTCGAGAAATGCCCAGCCGTCCATCATAGGCATCTCTACATCGCTCAAGATCAGGTCGGGTTCCCATTCGCCATTGAGTAATAATTCGAGAGCCTCGGCACCATCTTCGGCGGTGATGGTGCGGAAACCGGCTTCTTCGATGATATTAGCGGTCATTCGGCGGATGCTCTGGCTATCGTCAACAATGAGGATAAGCGGCGGCAGTTCGATATCGGGTGACGCTGCAGGTTCGGAAACGTGCTTTGTAGGCAAGCTCTTAGGAATCTGCAAGGTAAATTTTGTGCCTCGCTGCTGTTCGGAATCGACGCGTACCGAACCACCTTTCGACTCGACACTTTCTTTTACGATGCTCATACCGACGCCGCGACCGGCGTTGAGATTGAGTGAGTCGGCAGTGGTTAGGCCGCGTTCAAAAATGAGCTGATAGATCGACTGCTCGTCCATTAACCGTGCTTTTTCAACTTCGATGAGGTTATTGGCGACGGCTTTCTCGATGAGTTTAGAGCTTGAAATGCCGCGTCCATCGTCTTCGACCGACATAGACACAAAATCTTTGTCAGTATTAACCGAGATACAGATGAGGCCTTTTTCGGGCTTGCCGAGCAGGCGGCGGGTTTCAGGCGGCTCGATGCCGTGGACGACTGAGTTCTTTAACAAATGCAAGAGCGGCTCGATCAGAGCGTCGATGATGAGCGTGTCGATCTCGAGACCGGCGTTTTCGATGATGACCTCGGCTTTTTTGTTTTCTTCGAGACAAGTCGTATGGACGGCCCGGTTGAGACGCATCTCCAGTGTGCCAAAACGAACCATACGGATCAGCAGCAGCCGCTGAAGCATCTCGTCAGACAAACGCCGCTGAGTTTCGATGAGCGATTCGAGCTTGTCGAATGAGTGGGACGCATCATCCTTAAATTCGGTAAAGCGTTCGGCTAATGCGGACCGATTAACCAGCAAACTGCGCGAGAGTTTGAGCAACTCATCGAGGCGATCGAGCGAGACGCGGACGACCGGAGTTGTCGGTGCGGCAACATCCGGACGATTTTGGCGAACAAAACTTTCCGGTTGGAGAGTCGATTTTGTGCCATTTTCCGGAGGTGCGGCCGGGATTGACTCGATCAATTTATCAAAATCGGCTGACAAAGCTGCGGCAATACGCGGATCTTCGTTGATAAGTTTGCCTGCGGTCATCTCGTCGAGGCGGGCCGTCGATTTGGTAAGCAGATCGATCAGACGTCCATCGGCTCCGCAGCGTGATTCGACCATTTTATCGAGCAGGTCTTCAATGCGGTGCGCGAGTTCCGAAGCTTCGTGAAAGCCGATTATACCTGCCGCACCTTTGAATGTATGGGCGTTTCTGCGAATTTCCCACAGGGCATTGCTATCGTCAGGCGAGTTCGCGAGTACAGATAAATTGGACGTGATCTTCGCAAGCAATTCCTCAGCCTCGGAGCGAAAAATCTCACGCGTTTCGTCGTCAACTTCAAAATCCTCACTGCCCCATTCGTCGGATCCGTCGATCTCGTGACTCTGAAAATGTTCAAACGAGGCATCGACCAGATCACTGACATCCGAGAGAAATGCATCAGACCCGAGCGGCATCTGTAGCAGTTCCGCCTCAAGCCGCGATAGAGCATCGAGCGAGCGGTTGACGACCGTTTCGAGACTCCCGGCATTTACGGCGATAAGTAATTCCACCGAGCTTGAACATTCGCCAGCAATGCGTGCAACCTCGTTGAGGCCGATCGATTCGGCTTCGGCTCGCAGCTCTTCGAGTTTTCGATGACCCTGGGTCAGTTCGCTTGCGGCAAGACGGCCCTGGGCAAACAAGAGCAGGCTGCCGCGAATACCGGCAAGCCTGTCCTCAGCCTTTTCAAGAAAGGATTGTAGTTTTTGGGGATCCATTTTTCGAGCGGGGGCAAGAGCTCGGCAGGCGATCTACTCGACCGGGACGCTGTCCTGAACGAGATAAGTTTCCAGGGCTTTCATCAGCGTCTCGGGGCCAAACGGTTTGGTAACATAACCGGTCGTTCCGGCCATTCGTCCGCGGACCTTGTCGAAAAAGCCGTCTTTGCCGGAAATCATCACGACAGGCACATCTTTTGACACCGGGTTGGCTCGGATCTGGCGACAAACCTCGTATCCGTCCATTCGCGGCATCGTAATGTCGAGCAGAACAAGGTCAGGGATATTTTCTTCGATACGAGCGAGGCCTTCGACGCCGTCTTCGGCACAGACGACGGTGTGGCCCGATTTTTCGAGCTTGCCTGAGATCAGCTTGCGGACGGTCGGGCTGTCATCTACGACAAGGATCGTGCGGCCTTTTGGCATTGCATTGTGAACCTCATCCTGCCGACGCATCTCTTCGAGACGGATGGCAATGGTGTTCAGATGGCCTGACAGCATAACGTCGTTTGGGCTCAAACGCGACGCTTCTTGAAGGTATTTGAGGCCTGCATCATAATTTTGAAGGTTAAAATGACCGATGCCGAGAGCGGTGAGTTCTTTTTCGTCAAACTCGCGCATATTCCACTCGGCTTCCATTTGTGTGACGGCGTGCTGGACAGTCTCACGGTCGGCACGCGGATTTGCTAGAAGCGATTCGATATCGGAAAGCGTGAGCGTGGCATGGCACGAACCGCACTCAAACGCTTGAGCTTCATTTGGCTCCCAGCAGAAAGGACAAGCAATACCTGACGGCTGTGCGGCGGCGATCGTTTCGGCAACCTCTACCTCGACTGGTTCATTTTCAGTTTGGACGTTTTCGAAAATGGCTGCGGTGCCGGAGTTTTCATAAGCGTCACTGTTAAAGTCCATCGGCGGAGCTGTCTGCTCAAATATATCGTTGAGCGAAGGCAGTTTCTCAGCGGTGTCATGTTCAGCCTCAATTTCATCGGGGGCTGAGGTAAATATTTCTTCGACGGACGGAGCAGACTCTTCGTAAGCCGGTGAATCACCCGGATCAGTAACGTGAATATCTTCGGCCTCTGTCATGTGAACAGCTTCGTCCTCATGAGCGTAAACAGGTTCTTCTTCATGAACATATATAAGTTCCGGATCAGAAAATTGAACCTCTTCATGAACGTGATCTTCATCTTGAACATCGACATATTCCGGCTCAGGAGCGGCTTCGCCTTCCGCCTCAGCGACTTCTTCGACAGGAGGCTCTGCGATGACAGTTGTTGCCAGAAAATCGTAGCTTGCTCGAGCAGCTGCATTGTCGGCGTCGATCTCGAGAACCTTTTCTAATGAAGATATTTTGTCTTGTACGCTGCTCGCCAGATGCGAACGTAGCATCCATGCATCAAGATTGTGGGCATCATTTTGCAGAACGCCATCGAGTATTTCTAGGGCTTGCTCGGTGTTGCCGGCGACGGCAGCGGCTTTTGCGTCAGCGACAGCCGAGACCGAACGTGATCTAGCAATTTCGCCGAGAGCTTCTTGAGCTTCGCTATTGTCATCGTTGATGCTCAATACACGGCCGTAAAATTCCTCTTTTTGTTCATTATTGTCGGCAAGTGATGCTTTCCAGAACCATGCCATTTCGCATTTATAATCGTAAACGAGTGCTTGATCAAAACATTGTGCGGCTTGATCCGCAGAACCTTGTTCGTGAGCGTTAACGCCGCGTTGAACGAACGTTTTGCCGAGTAGTGAGCAGGTTGCGATTCGCCATTCGTTGGCG